>JBAYVM010000059.1:0-10170 GCA_041674645.1 Victivallaceae bacterium
CGCTTATCCGGAGGATTATATTTTTGCGGCGCAGGAACACTGAGCAACGGACCGGGTTCCGGTAAATTATTAAACCACGAACATCCGGCGCCGAACATTAAAATCAGCAAAAAGCCTGATAGTTTTACCAGGTTTAAGCGTTTCCCGCGCAACAATACCGCCAACGCAGGAATTAAAGTTACCGCAGTCGCGTAGGATACGATAATTCCGGCAAACAACGTAATTCCCAGTTTAAACATGACGGGATGAGCGGCAAATAATAAAGTTGAAGCTCCGGCGGCAGTCGTCATGGCGGAAAGCGTTACCGCCGTCATAACATCGTCCGGCAAAGCTTTGAAACAGCGAAAAACCATAAATATTCCATAGTCAATGGAGAGTCCGGTAATGATAATCATCGCCACGCACGACGGAATCGTCAACGGCAGTTTGAACGCGGCGGACAAACCGCAAATAACGGTTATCGCCGCCGCCACTGGAAGCAACGAAACGATGCCAGTGATAACGCCGCCAGTGGCGAAAATACTTAACAACAGCACGATAAGCAAACTGGCGCCGCCAATCCACAACAGCCGGTCAAGCACTTCCGCCCCGATTGAATAACGCAACAGCCGCGGAGAAATCACCCGAAGCTCGGGAATTTGTTTCTGGACTTTTTCGATAATCGCGTAATTTTCCTGAGTGTCGGACATAAACGAGGTTAAAGTCCATTTATCCCCGGTGCGTTTAAGCAATTTTTCCTGAATTGCGACCAACAGTTGAGATTGGCTTTCACTGCCGTCACAACTTTTCGCCAACCAGGAGTTGAACACGACGAAAGCGTCATCGCTGAAACCGTTCTTTTTCCCGGCGGAAGTAATTTGCGCAGTCGTTGCTTTAATTTTGTTTTCAGTCCAAAATTTGCGCCAGGCGTTCAAATTGCGCTGAATAGTTTTTGTGCTGGGAGTCAACATCACCGGCGACACAAAACCGGCAATGCGGTTTTCTCCGGCGTAAGCCGCCAGCCGTTCTCCCGCCTCCAGCGCCGCCTCGCGATTATCTTCTTTGACGGACAAAATCGCCGGCATTTCCTGTTTGCTCCAGTATGCGTTAAAATCTTTTTCGGCATTAATCACGTCATCTCCCGCTCCATCCAGCGAAGTGACACCGCGGTCAAAAGCGAAAAATAAAGATGTCAAGACACCGGCAACCGCAATAATCACGCACCAGGTCAGCACAATAACTAACGCGCCGCGCGTTTTGAATAACGGGGTTTTAAGGTTGACAATAGAATTTTTTACATTTGCGGGCAACAAATTAGGCAGCACATAAAGCGCCAGAGCCAGCGAAAAAACAATGCTGAGCATGGCAAAAATGGCAAGTTGAATATAGGTATTGACTCCGGAAAACAGGAACGCGACAAAAATTGCCATCGTGGTCAAAGCGCCCGCGGCCAGCGGTCTAATTATTTTACGCAAAGCATGTATGTTGCCGCCATTTTGACCGTACATGGCGTAAACATGAATCCCGTAATCAACGGAAATTCCCGCCATCACTCCGCCCAGCCCAATCACAAAAGCTGACACCTGATTCAGCGCCAGGGCCATAATCGTTACGGCCAGCAGCACGGCGACCAGCGGCATCAGAATAATCAGAAATGATTGCGGACTCCGCCGGTAAATTAAAACAAAAATGAGCGCAAAAATTATTAATGACGCAATCGACACCGCAACAATGTCTCCGGCAATAATTTTCGCATTACCCAGGGTGTGTTTGTGCCCGCATAAAACCTGCGATGAAATTTGCGGCGGCAACTTTTTGAGCACATCGTTCAGCGACGAAAGAAACTTTTCGGCACGGTTGCCGTCGGACACCGGAATGGCGGTTTCAAGTATTACCAGCGCCCGCCGCCGGTCCGGCCCGATTAACATGGAAGAACCGGGCGCTGTCCGGTAACTGACAATTTTTGAAAAAAGTTCAAGTTTTTTTAAAACAATGCGATTAAATCCCAACGGATCTTTTTCAATAAAACGGCACATTTCCAGACCGCCTGGCGCGGCGAGACGAATAAAATTACGCCGCATGGACTTATCTATTTCATTCGTTCCGGAAAGCCTGGCAACTTCCGCCAGTTCGGTGTCGTCAGTCAATAACGGCAACGCAGTATAAGCATTCGCCAGCGTCTCCGCGTCCGGCATGGGAAAGCCGGTAAAAACCGAAATAATCTCCGGACTTTTCAGCGAAGACTCAAGTTGTTTCACCGCCTTCGGCAGCAATTCCAGGTTATCGCAATCATCGTTCAGACGCAGTTCAACTGTTATTCTGCCAGCGATATTTTCCTCACTAAGCGCTTTCAGCATTCCGGCGGCAACGGAATTTTTTGGCAGCATGTCAGTAATATCGCTGCTGAATTTTTTCCCCGCGAGCAGTAACAGGCAACCGCCGACAATAACAATGAGGATGGCAATAATCGCTTTGCGATGTTGTCTCAGGTCAAGAATCATTGCCTGCCGTCCAAGCTTTTTCCGGAATGGCTCCGTTAATTTTAATCTCAGAAAAATCAATTGTCGTGCTGTTGCCGCCGGGTTCAACAATCGAAATATGTAGCAGATGACGGAAATTCTGGTTGAAAATAAAAGTAATTTGAGAAACCGCCTTGCTCATATTGCTTTTCGCCAGCGGCGTGACTTTAATGGCATACGCCGGTTTATCAACGACAATATCACATTCTCCGGCAAGTCGGGAAAAATCTCCGAGCAAAATATCATGATAGGTTTTCGCGACCATTTCCAGCACGGGATTGTCCGTGAATTTGTATTCTTTCGTATCCGCCGTCTCCTCGTCCCACTGCAACAACCGGTCTTCACTCATAATCACCGTGTAACGCATCGGTTTTTCGATATGCCACGCCAGTTTAAACGGCGAACGGTTGATGTAAATTGAACCATCAAGCACAATATTCGAGGTCAGAATGCGAAACTTTTTAATTTGCTTAAATTTTGCACTGAAAGTTGTCATCTCCCGCATCGCCAGATTCACTTCGGCCAATGCGGCGTCAACCGGAACCGCCGCCGGATTTTCCGCATTGAGCACAATCCCGCACACTACCAACGCCAAAATCACTATATTTCTTCGAGTAAAAATAATTCTTTCTCCTTCTCTTACTGTAATGTCCGTTTTTTAAACTTTAATTCCATTAAAATCAACTCTATCTATTTTTTAAGGTCTAATCCTTAATAAATTTCATGAGCAATTCCAGCTCAAACTCTTTTAATTTATTTAATAATCTTTAATAAATCTAATATAATTATTTTATTAGAGACCAGCAAGAAAAACCGTTATTTGAGATTTTATACTAAACCTATTTTACTTTTTTTCTTGTGCCGGATTTGCTATTCTTTGGCGCAGACTGAATATAACTGATTAATTCCTCTACTAGAAGATGAACAGTCGTAGATGGATTCATTTTGCTAAAAATCTCATTGTGTTCCTCTTTTTGTTTGGCATACATTTCTTTTGCGTTGGCAATTGCTCTTTTCTGTAAATGTTCCAGCAAACTATACATATCTTTGGCAGTCTTTTCATATTTTCTGTCTATGCCAAGACTTTTTTTCATTGCAGCTTCCAGTTTGCCTTCGAATTGCGTTCTTGATAATGCGACAGAGTGATTGTTAAAATGGAGCAAAAACCATAGTTCAAACGCCTCATTGGACCAGGCGCAGTCCCAAACACATTTCCCTGGTTTTGTACGGGATTTTGCGGCTGATATGGTATTGTCAAAATTATCATCAGGAAAACTGTCTTTGTCAAAGACCAGCCATATTTTATCGTATGATGGATCCTTAGATTTTTCGCGTTTCTTGTATTCCGCCTCGGCGCAAGCCAACAAACTCAATGTATTAGCGCCTGTCCCACTGATTTCAATACACCTGACTATATCCGGTGGCAATATTTGGCGGAGCGATTTAAAATAATTAGTTTCTGTTTCCCTCCCTTCACAAATAATCAGATAATAACGGCGAACCGGACGTTTTCTGACCACTCGAGTTTGTGGCTTTTGAAATCTTGCAATCTGCTCTTGGGAAAAGTGAGCAATATTACTCATTGGCATCACCGAAAACTTTCAAGTCACTCAAGAATGGAATCGCCCCATATCGTCCGTTGAGATAATCTTTTCCGTAAGAGGCATCGTTGCGAACTTTATTTTTATCATCCAGAATGTAGTCTATCAAAGAATATAATTCGGTTGCTTCGCCGTGATTCTTTTCCGCAAACCAGATTTGATCCCGGCGCAACATATCTTTATTTAAAAGGTTGGAATCATGAGTGGCAAAAATCAATTGCGCATTATTGGGATTCTGCTCTCTGGAATTAAACATCTGGACAATCTTACGGGTAAAAATCGGATGCAGTCTGGCCTCTAATTCATCTACAAACAGTATGTATCCATTTTGCAATGCATTAATTATTGGTCCAGCGAGTGCAAATGCTTTTTTTGTTCCGGCAGACTCTATTTCATCAAAATTAAATTCTTTCTTCCCGATAACATTATTTTGTGAATCATAAATATTGTGTGTTGATTTAATTTCCGGAATTGTTAAATCTGCGCCGTAACTGCTACCAAGCTTCTCAATCGTCTTGTTAATATTTGCTAAAAGGTTATCAACAGTCTTGTTAATATTTGCTAAAGAGTTATCAATACTCTGGTTAATATTTATATTCTTAATATACCTTGACGCAGTCGAATTTGTTACTCCATCAATATATGAGGCTCGTAAATCAACTATATATGAGGCTTGCAAATCAACAATATTTAAATCTGCATCACAAATGAATTGTGAAATTTTTCCATTCAAACTTTCAGATTTAAATTTCTCAATGGTGAAATTCCTGTTCTTTTCATCATTTAAGCCTGATGTTATGTATAGTTCATTAAACCATTTCATAATTCTTTTTGCTATTTCAACATTGCCACTGTCGCATTCAGAAAGAAATAATGAATTTGTTCTTGTTCTAGCATCACTATCATTAATCTTTCCCATGCTTTCGAAGACCTGTATTTTATCTTCTCCATTTTCATTAATGCGATAGAAAAATGGAGTTTCAACCCCATCAGAGTTTTTTTGCAAAAACCACTCTGCTGTTATTTCCTTTTGTGTCGCACTAAAACCGTAGCGATACTGAACATTTTGACAAATAAATTCAATCTCAAATGTCGTCTGTTCGGAATAATTCTCTGAACAAAAAGCAAACGGAGTAACATCAACAGGCGCTACTGATTGAGATTCCTTGGCAGAATTCATCACAATTTGCTTCATTTTTGTAATAGCAGTAAATAAATTTGACTTCCCGCTGGCATTTGCACCATATATAACCGCACTTTTCAACAATCCGATATCGCCAAAAACGAAAGTATTATCTTCGGCGTGCTCCTTACAAGTTTTTACGGTTCGCAAGTCCAACGTTTGCCGTTCTTTATATGACAAAAAATTCTCAACTGAAAATCTAATTAACATGGCTTGTTCTCTTTGTTTTTTTGTAAAAAAATATCAAAATTGCAAGTTTACAATACATTGAAACGACAACAATTCAATATTTTGAGAAATTTTCACAAAATTAAATTTGCACGTCTGTATTTTATCATTTCGTCATAGTCCCACACTGGTTCGACTGCCTTTTTCAGGTTTAATTTTTAATTTCATAATATTTCCCAATGACCGCTTTTCGGGGAACCGACACGCCGGAGTTGACCGTTGATTTTCAGTTTTTCAATTTGTTTCAGCACTGCTCGTTTGCTGATTCCAATATGTTCACCGATTTTCGCCGTGGACATTGTTGGATTTTCCCGGATTAACTCAATTATTCGCTCCGCAGTGATTGGTGAACTTATCGGTGAACTTATCGGTGAACTATCTTGCCAAATATCCTCGCCATGCGCAGCTTTTATCATGATTTTAATGGTCTCCATCACGCAATTACCGATAAAATCAATAAAGTCAGCAATTTCTCCAGATGCGTCAGCGCTCTCCAGAGCGGCAATATACTCGTTGCGTTTTTTCATCGGCACCACTGCAACGGGATAACCGTAACGCATTAAAATCAGATTCATCAGAAGTCGCGCCATGCGTCCGTTTCCGTCATCAAACGGATGAATTCTTACAAACCGGTAATGAAACTCGCAAGCTACTTGAACTCCGGGTGTTTTTGCGTCGAGTTGCCGGTTGTACCAGTCGAACAAATCGGTCATGCGCGACGACACATCGCCGGGCGCGGCAAAATAGAACATTTCTCCGGTTGAGGTCATTACGCTGTTCGGTTCCCGTTTATATTCACCAGGATGTATTTCGCGAGTAGTCGGTTGTCCGTCCGGAGTCATGGCTTTCACCCGAAACGGTTTTTCCCCCAGCAGTATTTTATGCAGGAAACGGCAGAAACTTTGCGTTAGCGGCTCGCTGTTCTTGACCGCGGCATAAACATATTCCAACGCTTCCTTGTGTCCGGCAATTTCCAGATAATCACGAAACGGCTTGCCTTTGGCGGTAATTCCGTATAATAAAAAGGTTTTAGTCTCACCAAGCGTCAGCGTGTTTCCCTCAATAGCATTGGAATTCCAGGTTGTCTCAATATTAATTTTCTGTTCCAAACGGGCATTTGTTTCAGCGTTTAACGGACGCAGCGCTTCCAGTTCTGCTTTCAGTTTATCCAGTTTTTTCAATGTCTCTTTCAACATAATGACCTCCCGGTCTAATAACTTCGCCACTATTGATAAAACTTAACGCCAAGGCGCAAAAATCGCAAAGGTCGAAGAAAATTAAATCTGATAACATAAACCTCTTTTTTTGCGCCTTTGCGTTTTATTCCCGTTTTTTCTTCAGCTCATCCATATTTTCAGTTCGCCTTCAGCGACGAGTTCGTCATGGCGGCGCACTTCGCCGTAAATTACGCCCCAGTTGTCAAACATCAGTTTTTTGATGCAAGAAATTTTCAGTTCGTCCCCAACCCGGCACAACGCATGAACCTGAAAATCTTTCACGCCGATAAGCATGCCTTTGGTGTCAGTTTGCTCACGAAAACTGTTTCCGGCCGCCATCGTCTGAGCAATCATTTCAATGTAAGCAGATTCCGCCATTTCGCCATTATCGGAGAGAAATAGATTGTCCGGCATGATTTTGAACGCGGAAAAGAATATCTTCTCTCCCACGCCTTCGAGCGTATCCACCATTCGCATTGACGCTTGATGTGGAATCAATCCAGCGGCAGACATGGGCAGCGACTGAATAAGATGTTTGTGGCGGTCACTGCGCCAGCAGAGCGGGTCGGAGGCGAGCCAGTCGCCGGTAAGTTGATACGCCGTGCCGCGACAGCCGTAACATTCATCCGCCAGTTCACATTCACCGCAAGGCGCTTTAATTGTGCTGAGATGTTTGCGAAGATCCTGAATAATTTCACTGCCGATGATTATTTCCTGCAAAGAGTTTTCGCGGACGTTGCCTACCGGCACATCAATGCCGACACACGGGAAAACATTGCCGATACTGGTAACCAGGCAGGAATATTGATGGCGCAGACAACGGTCTCCAACGAGCGGAGGACGGGGTTCCCAATTATAACCATATTCGCGATCCAGCGCCGCCAGTTTTTCAAAAACGTCGCGAATTTCTTCAGTTGACAGTTGCAGCCAGGCATTGTCCAGCGCGCTTCCCTGAGGAGTAATTACCTCAAAATAAGGCGTAATATTGCGATCGCGCAGGTATCGCCACAAATCTTCCATTTCGCCGACATTCGGCTGACAAATCACCGTGCTCACCGCCAGCAATTGCTCGTCTCCGGGATAACCGGCGGCAATAGCATTCTCTAATGCTTGCATCGCTTTTTTCAGGCCGCCGGGCTCGCCGGTAAGCAGAGTTTGCACATCTTCCTTGAAAGAGTTTAGCTTCAGCGCCAGCCGAACTTTAGCTTTAAATAATTTTCTGGCAATTTCAACTGTCAGTAACGCGCCGTTGGAAAACAGTTCAACTGACATCCCCAGCGATGAAATATAGTCAATCAGTTGAAAAAGATCAGGGTAAAGCAGCGGCTCTCCGCCTAAAATAATCACCCGCTCCGCGCCCAACGTTTTCGCCTGTTTTATTACGCCAGTAATTTCCTGGTAACTAAGTTCATTGTCCGGAGCGGCATTTTTGCCGGCATAACAATACGGGCAATGATAATTACAACTCAACGTAGGTTCAATTTCAATGCTCAACAACCGGTTCTCCGCCGCCACCCGACGAATCAACTCCAAAGAATGCGGCTGAGTAAATGGCTTGCTTTTGTGTCCAGGCGGAACGCTTTCGTTCTTGTTTCCATGTTCATTCATCAATCAATTATCTCCTGAATCTGTGAGACTGGGGTCTTCAGCGTTAACAATAAAAAACCGCACCGGCTTGCGTGAAGCGCCGGAAAATATCCGCTGATAAACCTGTTCCTGCGGTTTGATAATTACCGGCAGACGCACCCGGGCGGCGGCGGAAATCCGGTCGCTGATTATCTCCACAGTCAACGCGGCGTCGGCGCCGATGGAAACCGTGACTTCCGCTTCCGCCAGACAACCGTTATGAGATTGCGCGACAATGTGGTAATCGATAATTCCCGGCAGTGACTCCAGACAGGAAAAAACCGTTTCCGGATAAACTGTCGTGCCATTGATTTTCATCATCTGCTGTTTGCGCCCGACGACCGGACCAAGTCGCGGCGTGGAACGTCCGCAGGCACATTTTCCATCAAAATACCGCCCGATGTCGCCGGTTTTGAACCGCAGTAACGGCATGCCTTCCATCTGCAAAGGAGTTATAACAATTTCCCCCTGTTCACCCGGACTGCACACCTTGCCGTTATCGTCGATTATTTCAAGAATCGCCAGATCATGATGCAAATGTCCGCCGCAACCGGCTTCGCAATCGCAGAATGAAGTAATCGTTTCAGACGAAGCGTAGGTTGAATATACTTTGGCGTTCCAGAGTTTTTCCAGCATATTGCCGGCCGGAGTCAGTTGACAATTATTATCTCTAATCGGTTCACCGATGCAAATCAGCTTTTTGACAAAACCAGTGTCAATATTTTCCGCCGTCAGAAAATTAACCAGTTTCTTTAGAAATGACGGCACGCCAATAATTATATCCGGTTTCATCAGGGCAATAACTCCCGCATGACTGGCCAGCGAGTTCAAACCGTTGCGAATAACCGTGGCTCCGACCGCGCGCGCACCTTCCCGGTAAGCGAGACCGGCAATAAAACAGCGGTCCATCGTGCAAGTCAGCAAAACCCGGTCATCCGGAGTCATTCCGCATGCGACAAAAGCTTTTTGTTCGTTATAAGCTAAACGCCGCAAGTCATTTTCGGTATAAACAATCGGCAGTGGCGCTCCAGTCGTTCCGGAAGAAAAAGCAACATCCCGGACATCACATTCCGGCGCGGCAACAAAATCATTGTTCTTGTCGGCCAGCTCATTTTTCCCGGTAAAAGGCAACGTGGCGAGCAAGTCAAAACTATTTTCTGCGGTAACAGCCGGAAGGTCTTTGCACATTTTCGCGTAATAAGGAGATTTCGCGCGGCAATACTCAATATGTTCCGCCAGCAGCCGTGCCTGTTCGTCACGAATTGCGTCACGGTCGAAAAATTCCCGCTTCCGGTCATATATAAATTGTTTCATTTATCGTTCGCCTGCTCTAATTCTACAATTTTTGCGGCCATATAATTTCTGACATAATTTTTCAGTTGAAACGGTGTCCAGGCGGCAAACTGTTCCGGATTTACCTTCGGCAGTTTGTATAACCGTACCGTGCCTGGACTGACTGAAAACTGCCGGTTTACCACGGCTCCCAAGCCCAGAATTAAAAACGGATACACCGGACATTTAACTGCTGTCGCCAGCCGGAATAAAGTTCCGTGAAACTGTCCCATTTCGCTTCCGCGCGACCTGGTGCCTTCAGGAAATCCCACCACCGAAACCTTGTGCTTCAAAATATCATCCGAAGCCTGACGGATAAACTCATCAAACGCAATTCGGCGAATGTTGTAATAACCGCCCCATTTCGCGAAAAATCCGAAAAACGGCAGTTTAAACGGCCAGTCGCCAACAATCTGCACTAAATCATTCGGCCACATGCCAAACATGAACGCATCTGCTCCGGAACGATGATTGCCCACCACAAC
>JBAYVM010000060.1:0-10153 GCA_041674645.1 Victivallaceae bacterium
AGATTATTTATTTTGTCGGCCCGTGTCCGGCCAAGCCGGGGCAACCCATCGGTAGCGCCGGTCCGACCACCAGTTACCGGATGGATGCTTATTCGCCGCGCCTGATTGCTGAAGCCGGACTCAAAGGCATGATTGGAAAAGGCGGACGCAATCAGACGGTAATTGACGCGATGAAAAACCATGGTTGTATATATTTCGCCGCTACCGGCGGGGCGGGCGCGTTGATTGCGCAATGCGTTACCGCATGTGAAGTTGTTTGTTATGCCGACCTCGGCCCGGAAGCCATTCATAAGCTGGAAGTAAAAGATTTTCCGCTGGTTATTGCCATTGATGCCGACGGCAATGATTTATATCAAAAAAAATGAATCATCACAGAGGCCACGAATTCCACGAATGACACGAAAAAATCTGGAGAGGCTTCGCTCCGTGGAGACTTCTTTCCCCGATTGTGCAGCAATCTCTCGTCTCGCTTCCCGTAGTCTTAGCGTAGCCTTACGCAAGACAAGGCTAAACCGGGCCTAAGGAGTTTCAGAGCTCACTGCTTGAGCAGGAGCGCGTGTTTGATTGGAAGTCGGTTTTTTCTTGATTTTTAACTTCCTTGCTTCCTGCGCAAAGCATTCCTGTGAGCTTAAAACGTTCCTGACGGGAGCGCATAGACTAAAAAACTTTTGACGGATTCCGCAATCGCGGAACTTCAGAGGCGGCTCGCCGATGTAACAGCGTCCGTTCAGAACGCTAATATCCGTAAAATCTCCTTGCTGCGGTTGGCAAGTCTTTCAAATGGAAATTTATTTTTGGCTTGATTTTTGTTTTTCTAGCAGGATTTTTCCCTTGTTGCGGAGAAAAAAGCAAAAAAGATTTTGTTTTTATGATTTTTCTGTTATACTATGATAATTAACTGCAAATAAGGGGGATACCGATGAAAAGAAGTAAACAGGCCGTTGAGTTTTTTGAGATTCTTGCCCAGGTTCTGCTGAAATGTTTTCTCTGGACGGTAATTGTGATGTTGTTATGGCTGATGCTGTTTCTGCGTTTGGGGGACTGGCTGCTAGAAGTAAATTCATGCTGGCTGGTGGTTTCAATCAGTGAGTTCGACAGTTTAAATTACTGGGGAATTGCCACGCTTAAACTGATTGCGATAGTTTTTTTCCTGATTCCGTACATTTCTATTCGCATGACAATTAAAAAGAAAAAGAAAAAATAAGCCGTAAATTTTTATTTTATCCGCAACCCGGACTGGTTAACGTCAGTTCGGGTTTTTTATTTTTTATTTTTCCGCGCCATTTTGAGCGCTGATGTAATTGCGCAAATCCTGCAGGCAACTTGCACAACCTTTTTTTACTTCGTTGAAATATAGCTGTGGAGTTATGAACGGTCCGGTGGTAGCGGTTTGATAATATTCCACCTGATAAAAACTACCTTTTGCGGAAAGGCGGTAGTAGCCGCTGGATGAAAGCACTTCGGGCAGGGGAAGCTTTCCGGTTTTAGAGAACCGGGTCATTTTGAACGTGATAAGGTTTCGTTCATTATCCAGGCGGCGTTCAAATGTCGTGTTGATGGTCCACATCGGACCTTTGTAACGATAAAGCAGTTCATGCCAGTTTTTGCCGGTTCTGAGCATGACGATGGAATAGGCTTTGCGTTCATATTTTCTGACATGATTATAATCGTAAATCAAACTTTTTAAAGTATCCATATTTTGCGCCCGGCAGAGGAAAACAGCTTTTACCTCGTATTTGGTGTTGGTATAGGCGAACGCCATTTTTATTTCACCCGGCTTGTCGGCGGCGGAAACGTTCATGGCGCAAGCCGCCAGAAAAAGAACATAAATTGTGATTAGAAGTTTCATGGGTGGCGTAATCTCTTTATCAGTCGCGAGTTTTACTATTTGAGTTTTTCGGTAATTTGCGGGTCGCTGCGGTGAAAATATCGTTTATGCTGCGGAGCAGGAGACGTTCCTGCCAGAGCAGTTTTGACGAGTAAACGTTAAACTGATTCAGCAACGCCTGACCATCGGCGGGATTGCGGGCGGTTTCTGAGGCAACAGTAACCAGTCCCATGAAAAACAATTTACTGGTAAACGGATATTGGTCGGCGAAAGCTTTGAAGGCCTCTGCTGGAGCTGGCTGTTTAAGTAATTCGACGGTGTATCTTTCCTGCATAGAAAAAATCGGACACCAGCGGAGAAAAGCATTTAATACTCCGGATGTCTGACTGGCGCTAAGTTCGTTATTCATAATTGCGGCATAGAATTTCAATAACATTAATGACGGGTAGGCGGGAGACGCGGACAGCCGCCAGTCCGCCAGAGAATTATTAACCGTTATGGCGAGTTCACGAGGAGTTGTGCCCGGCAGTCCGGCTTTAAGTATGGCAAGGCGATACCACAAGTCTGCCGCGTAAATTGAATCCGCAGTAACCGGTTGGAGCAAGGAAAAAATTTTATCGGCGGGAATATTGCTTCGTTCCAAATAAATTCCGCGCGCGGCGGCATCAGCTAACAGAGTCGCCATTTCCTGTGGACAGGCGGTTGTTTTAAAATCAATTTCTGATAGAAGAACGTCTGCATTATGGTCATTGCGCACTAGCGCCGTCACGGTTTTTAACAACGCAATATCCGATTTTTTCGCCGATTTGGCAAATATACCGGCGTAGTGCTCCACGGTTTTTTCGAATGCAGGTTCGTCCAGTTTTAAATCTTGAAGCATGACGGTCAGTTTAAGGATTGGAATAATTAAATCTTTAGGTTCCAGTTTTTGTGGCAGAACATAAGAGTCCAGCAGTTTTATCGCCATGGAATAGTTGCCGGTTTTTATGGCGTATTTTGCCATCAGCAGATGGCTTGCCTGCCGGAGTTCGGGGGGGGCATTTTTTTGCAGTGAAAGACGGTCAAGAGTATTCAGTACCTGTTCCTGCAAATCTTTGTCTTGGAACCAGATTGCGGCCAGACCCAGATTATACAGTATCGGGAGTTGCCAGCTTTCCGGTTGCTTCCTGATTGCACCGATATGGTATTCCTTTTTGGTCATCATCCGGTTTAAAAGTTGCCAGTTACCAGCGTCAACTATTCCAGGAAGCTGTCGCAGAGTTGAATCTTCAGCCGACACCCATTGCCAGACGCTGCCAGCGGGCAGAATATTGATTATGCCGAAGTTGCCGTCATAATTTTCGCTGCTTTTAAATTGTTTGCGCGCTTGCTGATATTTCTCTTTTATCGATTGTCGAATTTCGGTATTGATCGCATTTAAAAGACTGTAACGCGCGAAAGCGATTGCGGAAAAATTGAACAATGCATCCGGTGCGCATTGCTGCATCTGTTCCACTATTTTTCCCGCCTGCATTTCCGGGCTGTAATTTTCAGCGATTGGCAGGTATTCATCCAGGAGCGGAATCATTTTTTTCCAGCTGGAAGTGGTTTTGCATACTGCCGGACATCCGGCGACTTCAGCGATGACGGCAGGATATTGATGCGCTTGGATTGCGACAATGATTTTTTCACACACTGTGGTGGCGGAATTTTCCTTTGAAGCCGTGCTTAAAGTCCGTTGGCATTCCCGCCAAAGTTTGTTGGTCTGTTCAGAGAAAAATTTCTGCGATAACAGTCGCTCCAGTAACGCGTTTTCGTCGTTTACGAGCAGCCATGCCGCCAGCATACGATTCTGTTCGCCGGGTAATTTTATTTTTTTATTAATCACCCAGTGTTCTATCAGCGTTTTAAATTGCCCGGAAGACAAGCTGCTCCATTTTATTTTATGTCTGATATACGCTGATTCAGACAACTGAGTCGTGACTTTTGCAAATTCCGGGTCTATCTCCGTCACTTTATATTTATTGCCGTCAATGTTCCAAGGAAGTTCCATGCCGATAAAACGGTTGCCGTTGACGAGGAAAAGTTTTACGATGTTGTATTCAGCCGGGAGTTGTTCTTGCAGAAATTTAATAATCGCGGAGTTTTCCGGAGGCATGACTTGAGAGGAATATCCTTTCAGGCAGTTTTTCAAGCCGGAACTAGTTTTATCTTCGGCAGGCAATTCGTTGAATTTTTCAAGAACCGCATAAAATCTGGCATTGGCGGCGTTTGCGTTGCGAAAACTGACAATGGCATTTTCGCGTTTCTGGCGTTCTGCCATATCTGCCTGCATTGCCGCCTGAAGTTTTTCCACTCTGCGAAGTTTTATCTGTTTTTGCTGCTCGGAAACGTTTTTTTCTGCCATAATCAACATGGCTTTTA
Organism: Victivallaceae bacterium; assembly: GCA_041674645.1. GTDB lineage: Bacteria > Verrucomicrobiota > Lentisphaeria > Victivallales > Victivallaceae > JBAYVM01. The sequence goes on from JBAYVM010000060.1 coordinate 4,232, forward strand.
ATTCCGCCAGTCTTTTTTCTGTAGCCCGTTCTCGCAAAAACTTATCGTTCTCGCATAGCAGCAGGACTGCCAGTAGTTTCTGACACAGCGTTTCAAGTTGCGCTGACGGTTGTTTCGCCATTTCGTCTTTAGTCAATGCCGCTGGAATTGCCGCCAGCGCAACGCGCAGCCGGGCAATCTTTTCGACTTCATCACTGGATAATACCGGCTTTTTTTTCGGCGCGGGCACAGAAATTAAAACTTTTGGTCGGGGGGACGGTATTGGTTGAGACACTTGAACTGTTTTTACTGGAATGGCTACAGGAGTCTTCGGCTCCTCCTCCGGTTGATTCATCTGGCTGACAAAATACCATATTCCGGCGGCCGTTCCACAGAGCAACAAGCCGCTTAGAACTGCGACAACAGCAATGCTGTAGTTTAATATCCTGGTTTTGCCTTTAGGCGCGGTGTGTGCATGATGTTTTACTGCATGCAGGAAATCGATTACTTCATGCCATGAGTCGGGGCGTTTTTCCATATTTTTTGCCAGCAGACGGTCAATCAGCAGAGACAGCCTTGAATTAAAGCCGGGAATTTTTGTAATCAGCGGTAAATGGTCGGAGGAGAGATGCAGCTGCAGCACCAGTTGCGGGTCTGGTTCGTTAAATGGCGGTTCTCCGGCGCACATTTCATACATGGTCACACCAAACGAATACATGTCGGATTTGATGCCAATCTTATCTTTTTCGCCTTTAATAATTTCCGGCGGCGCGTACATCGGCGTGGCCATTATTTCGTCCGATTTTTCTTCGAATGCCGATTTCGCCAGCCCGAGATCTGCGAGTTTTGCCTCACCATCTTTGTTGAGAATTATATTGTCCGGCTTGATGTCGCCGTGAGTCAGTTTTTGTTTATCCCATGCATACGCCAGCGCTTCGGCAATTGCAATGCCGATATCCAGCGCCTGATTGAACTCCAGCGCACCATGTTTGTTGAGCATGTGCTCAACAGTTTTCCCGGAAATCAGCTCCATGGCAAAAAAATAAATTCCGTCGCCGGTAACTCCGGCATCGTAGGCTTGAACGATATTCTGATGGTTAAGTCTGGCGGCGGCGCGCGCTTCCCGAAAAAAATTATCCACAAATCCGGGCTCGCCTACTTTCTCCTCAGGTAGTATTTTCAATGCAACATCGCGTTCCAGGCTGACCTGCCGGGCGAGGTAAACCACCCCGTTAGCGCCGCGTCCGATTTCCTTCAGAATTTTGAAGCCGGCAATAACCGTTCCCGGCGTAATTGACGCTCCGGCCAAACTTCCGCCACATTCCGGGCATTTGACCGTGCCGTCAGCATGAATCGCGTCTGTATGTCTACCGCATTTTCCGCAGTGATATTGCATTGCCGTTCCTCTTAACGATTCTCATAAAGTACAAACATCTTAATTTAGCGGTGTTTACCGCTTAAATCAAGACAGTCAGTCCGCCGCAGTGGAAAAATATTGTGGATAAACCACGACAGTCAAAAAAGGGCGGATTTTTTATCGTAATGACGCAAAAAAAATGCGGGAACTTGTCCCGCATGAAACATTTTTTGGCAAGTAGAAAACTTACTCTTTGGCTTCTTCAAAAGGCCCCATCTTTACATTGACAGTAATTGTAACCTGCTGGTCTTTATTGACTTCAATAGTCTGAGCGCAACGTTGGTTGTGCCAGGCTTTGACCATCGCATTGCCGGAAAATGCTTTCATTTCGGTGGTGACATAAACATTATCATGGCAATACCAGCCGACAGGTTTGCCATTATCTTTTGCCTCTTCAAAGTCGCCGTTTTTCAAAGCTCCACCTTCAACGGTAACCATGTCATAGTAAACCCAGAGGGCATTCATGTTCTTTTTGCCTTTGTCTTTGCTCCAGTTACTCATCAAATTAATAGTAACTCGACCGTCATTTTCAGGAATAAAAACAAACGTGGCTTTAATCCACTGGTCGGCTGGTAAAAGCGCAGTTTGACCAGTTAAGGAAAATGTACGGGCTTCCTCCTTGCCCCAGGTAATATTCCTTAAATAACCGCCTTCAGGTCCGGAAACTGCTTTAAGTACGACATCTTTGCTGTTAATGTCAATTCTGGCGCGAGTTTTCGACACTGCGTTGTCCGCTTGCATTGATACTCCAAATACAATCAACATAGCGAGAGTTAGCAACTTTTTCATACCTTTTTTCCTTTTGGTTAAGATTGGGTTAATACTGAAACCGTAAAATAAAATATTCACGAAAATTATTATTTCAAGTTTCCTGTTCATGGTTTTTTGTTTTGCCGGAACGAACTGGTAATGCCATGTAGTAAATCTCCCTCTATTTTGCGCCCGGCGTGTTTATTTTGACAAGTCGATTTGTTCCAACTGACGCTGAGTCGGAACGGCATTCAGCAAAAACAGGATATTATCTTTAAATGTCGGATCTGTGGTGATTCCCATGTGGGCCGCGCGTAATTGCAACATGCCCCGCCAGTCAATCGGGCTAGTGAAATATGGCATCCAGGTTTTTCCGGCGCGGTTATCGAACAGCGCACTGGATTCAGTAACTTTTCCATCGCCGGGAGCATATTCAATGACTTTCAATTCTCCGGTTTGAGCATTTGCGGTTGCCCGGCGGGTGGTTTTCACTGCATTACCCAGCACCAGGTACAGTCTTACGTCTTTCGGCGGCTGAGCTTTGATTTCCATGACTTCAATAAATATTTTTGCGCGTTTAAGACATTTATCCAGATGATCCAAAGCGATGCGTCGCCTTTCGGCGGCATCTTTAACGTTCGGCAGCAATATCTTCAAGTTGCCATCTTGAGCGGGATCAGCCAGTCCCCATTTCATTTTTTCCCATACTTTCACATCAAACATATCAACAACTTTGCTCTGGTCATCGGCATAGACGACTGAACGTCTTGACGGAACCGGCATCATCTGGTAGTAAGTCGGCCAGGTGCCGAGCAACGCCGGCGGAAACGGAGGAGTATCAGTCCCCTTCTGCATTTCCAGAATAGTGTCAAGGTAGCCGGCGTTGGGAGTTCCGAGGATAAACAGGCGGTCAACATATTTACTGCCAGCCCAGGTAATCTTCAGTTTTTTCCCGTCAGACGGCAAGTCAGCGGCTCCGAAACGCAGGTAATAACGAGCAACCAGGCCGCCCATGGAATGTCCAATCAGGTCAAACTGGACATCATAATCTTTAATGCCGTACATTAACCGGTACTGTTCCTGCATATATTTTCTTTTTTCAAGAATAAATTCATGCAGTTTTGTCGCATTCCACTGCAAATCACGACGCCAGTCGTAAGCAAACTGAAAAAGCGTATTGTAGGTTCTGCCTGGAGCAAGCGGAAGATTTTCCGACTGAAATCCGCCATTCTGCAGAATATCCACCAAGTTCAGATAGACATTTTCTTTAAAGTTGATGCCCATGATTTTAACGGTTACAGTATCGAGCGTACCCGCCGGAACGGTGGTGTCAGTAATCTCATTTAATGGTTTGCCAAGCTCCATTGGAATTGCCAGAGCACGCAATTTTCCGTCAGAGACGGTAAAACCCTCTATGCCGAGAAATTTTCCCCAGACATTCTCACCGGTGGTTTTGTCAACCAGATTGGAGCCGAGAAAGCCGTGAACAATAATTATTGGATTGCGGTATATTCCCTGATAGTTGACTTCCATTTTTTCAATCGGGCCGACGATTGATTCAGAGAATTTTTCATTTGAAGTATAAGACCCGGTGGCGTTGCATCCGGCCGTGATTACAGAAATTACTACAACTCCCAACATGGACATGATTGCTTTTATCATGCTATCGCCTTTCCCTTTGTTTTTTGTCTGTTCAGAATATTTAAAAATATCATTCTCTGTATAAAATACAATTGACAATTATTATTATGTTCCTCAGAGCTCCGTAATTGAGCAGACATGCTTCTTGAGCTTTGATTCTCAGGAACAACCGTAAAACAAGTAAAAACAGAGGTCAAGCAGAACGTTGAGGCAGGAAGGATGAGCAGGTTTTCACCGTCGCCTGAATGAAACATTTTTTCGGAATAGCGGTCGCCGAAGAAGTTAATTTGCGTTTTACGGACAACCGCCGACAAGCACAGAACTTATTCCAATCCATCTCTTTTGGCCGCGATAATGGTTTTGCCTTTATCATTTAATATCAGATTTCCCCGTGCATCAAAAGAGATATCCGCGTTATAATCCACCTGTTTGTCCAACCAGTGAATGACCTCGACATTTTCCCATGGCGTAGCGCGGACCATGACATCGCCGCAATGCACCTGCGAAATCATTTGATCAACAATTCTGCGGAAATGAAACGTGCGTCCTTTCACCGCGATATAATTACAGGTTTCTTCGACAACTTTCCCGATAATGATATGGGTATGCGCCTCAGGATAGTTTTTTTTGCAGCGCAAACGAATGTTTTTGTCTTTCAAATATTCTTTCATTTCTCAGTTAGTTCCTTATGTTGTTAACTGTTTGTTGCCGGTAAATATAAACTCCCAATGTTAGGAGATTGATAGCGCAGCAACAGTTTTTAATAAGGTTTTTGGTTTTGCAACGCGATTATGCGCGTTCCGGTGGAGGGTCACGCTCCGTCGTGACCACCAATCCGGACGGCTCCACCGTCAACAGCGTTTACCAGAACGGCAGAATCACCAGTTCCACCCACAGCGTTCTTGGAACCACCACTTACGCTTATGACGCGTTCAACCGCCTGTCCACCGTTACCCGGACAGAAAACTGCATTCAGAAAGTAGTGACTTACGCTTACAACGCCGCCGGTCAAACGGTCAGCGTCACGGAAACTCCCGGCAATCGCGTTACCAGCTACACTTACGATGACATGGGACGACGGACTTCGGTGACTTATCCCGGCAACCGCACGGTCAATTACGCCTACGCTTCAACCGGGGAAGTCCTTACCGTCAGCGGCGCGGACACTTATCCGCAGACTTTCACCTACGACGCGCTGGGAAAAATGAAAACCCTGACCACTTACAAAGCCTACCCCGGAACTCCCGAAGTTACCACCTGGAATTATGATGCCAATCGCGGTTTCCTGGTTTCCAAAACCTATCCCGATTCCAAACAGGTAACATACACCAACGACGCTGACGGCAGAATCCTCACCCGCGTCTGGAGTAGAGGCATCACCACGACCTATTCCTACGACAACGGCGGCAGCCTGACCGGCGTAAGCTATTCCGATGGCACAACCCCGGCAATAAGCTACACGCTCGACCGCATGGGGCGCGTTACCGCCGTGACCGACGCTTCCGGCAGCCGCGCGCTCAACTATAATGCGGATGGAACATTGACTTCTGAATCCATTCCGTATATAGTAAACGGCGCAGTTGAATACGCGTATGACAACTTAGGCAGGAGAACCGGATTGCAGTTGAAACAAAATAGCGCGACAGTGTTTGGCAACAGTTATGGCTATGATGCCATGTCAAGATTGGCGACCGTCAGTGATGGCACGAATACCGCGACTTATAGCCGCGTTCCGGGAATGAACCTGTTGAGCGGAACAACCATTACTGCTGGCGGCAGCACTAAATTAAGTACCAGCCGGTACTATGACAGTTTCAACAGGCTGACGAATATCAGCAATCAATTCGGCAGTGAAACTTTGAGTTTCGGTTGTGTGTATGATGACGCTGACCGCCGCTCAAGAATTAATCTCGCGGACGGTTCGTATTGGCTGTACGGCTACGATGACAAAGGGCAGATTACCAGCGGCATGAAATATAGCGCCGCCGACTCACCAGTCCCTGGTCAAAGCTTCAACTACAGCTACGACACTATCGGAAACCGCCAGACGGAAGAACGCGGAATGCCGCAACAGCAATACACTTATCAGAGCAATCTGGTCAACCAGTACGAATCCAGAACCGCACCGTCGCAGC
>JBAYVM010000061.1:0-10119 GCA_041674645.1 Victivallaceae bacterium
ACCTATGAATTGTTGAAAGACCAGGCTGAAATTGATGTTATTCCAGCGCTCGGAACCCATGTCGCGATGACCGAACATGAGCTCCGCACGATGTTCGGCCCGGGAATTCCGCTAAACGCATTCAGAGTCCATGACTGGCGCAATGACGTGGTTAAAAAAGGCGTTGTCGCAGGTTCACTGATAAAAGAATGGTCGGAAGGCAGAGTTGATTACGATGTGGATGTCGAGGTTAATAAAATTCTCTTTGAAGGTTATGATTTGATTCTGTCCATCGGACAGATTGTGCCTCACGAAGTCGTTGGCATGGCCAATTACACCAAAAATCTGGTGGTTGGCGTTGGCGGATCCGATATTATCAACAAATCACATTTTCTCGGCGCAGCCTACAATATGGAACGCATTATGGGACAGGCAGATTCCCCGGTGCGCAAACTGTTTAACTATGCAACAGACACTTACCTCAACGACCTGCCAATTTATTATTTGTTGACCGTTATGGCCAGAAATAACGCGACCGGAAAAATGGAAATGCGCGGCTTCTTCGCCGGCGACAATGAAGAATGTTTTTTAAAAGCCTGCAAAGTCAGCCAGCAAACCAATCTGCAGTTGCTGGACAAGCCTCTGAAAAAGGTTATTGTCTATCTCGATCCGGAAGAGTTCAAAAGCACCTGGCTGGGTAACAAGGCCGTGTATCGTACCAGAATGGCAATTGCCGACGCTGGAGAATTGATTGTACTGGCTCCTGCGTTAAGGGAATTTGGCGAAGACAAAGAAATTGACCGTTTGATTCGCAAATACGGTTATCACGGTACGCCCGCCACGTTGAAGGCGGTTAAAGAAAATGAAGAGTTGCGCAACAATCTAAGCGCCGCCGCTCACCTGATTCACGGCTCGTCTGAAGGCCGTTTCCAGATTATCTACTGTCCGGGCCAGAAAATCAGCAAAGAGCAGATTGAAGGCGTTGGATTTGAATATGGCAACCTGGACAAAATGATGGAGAAATATCAGGTCGCTAAACTTAAAGACGGATACAATACCGTCAATGGCGAAGAAATTTTCTACATCAGTAATCCGGCGCTTGGATTGTGGGCGTGCAAAAGTAATTTCAAATAAGCCTCTGTATAAGTCCGGCTGGCCGTAATTTTTTTAAATTACCGGCTGATGCCGGACTGACGTGACAAAACAATTTCTTCCGGCGTAAGGTGACGGAATTCTCCGGGAAACATGTTGCCGATTTTCAGTCTGCCTACGGCAACTCTTTTCAATTTAACCGTTTTTTGTCCGGCGGCGGTAATCATCCGGCGAATTTCCCGTTTTTTACCCTCATTCAGAATAAAACGGTAACAACACGGCGCCAGATATTCAATCGCTGCCGGTTGCAACTTTTCCCCGTCATTAATAATGCCGCCGCGCAACCATTCCAGCACATTCTGTTCAATTTCTCCGGCAGTCGTCACTTCATAGATTTTCATTATTTCATAACGCGGATGAGTCAGCCGGTCAACATATTCTCCGTCATTTGAGAAAATCAGTAAACCTTCGCTGTCTTTGTCCAGCCTTCCGGCGGAGAATAATCTGACCGGAGTTTCAAGCGCAATCAGGTCCAGCGCTTTTTTCTCCGCAAACGGGTCGTCATTAGTGCATACATAACCTTGCGGTTTATTAAGCATGATATAAATTTTTTGTTCAAAAGCCACCGGACGTCCGTCTACTTCTACTTTTTGCGTCGGCAAAATTTTGCAACCAGGTTCCGTTATTACCTGTCCGTCAACAGTTACAATTCCCTGTTTTATCAGTTCGGTGCATTTTCTTCTGGCGGCGATTCCGGCATTGCTCAGATATTTTGAGAGTGAATCGCCACTGTTCTCTCCCGATAGTTGTGCTCTTTTAGTTAAATCTGTCATTTTTTCACTATTTTTTATAACTCAAGCTTCTATTATTGCGACTGATGCTTTAAATTAGACCGAACTTTCAAACTTTAAAGCGCGACAAAGGAAAAAATGGATTTAGCTTCTGCAAATGGCAAATTATATCTGATATCAACGCCCATCGGCAATCTGGAGGATATCACGCTGCGGGCATTGAATGTTCTTAAAAACGTGGATGTTATCGCAGCTGAAGATACGCGGCGGACGCGAGTGTTGCTCTCCCATTTTGATATTCACACCCGCTTAATCAGTTATCACGCCCACAACGAACATCGTAAGACGGAGGAGTTGCTGGAAAAAGTACGGGCAGGGCTCAAGCTGGCGGTGGTTTCCGACGCCGGAACGCCGGGCATCGCCGACCCGGGTTTTCTGTTGGTGCGCGAAGCCGTCAAATCCGGCATTGAACCGGAAATAATCCCCGGCGTTTCTTCTTTAACTTTTGCCGCAGTAGCGTCAGCGCTACCGATAGACCGCTTTGCTTTTTACGGTTTTCCACCAGTAAAATCCGGTCGCCGGAAAACTTTTTTTCAGCAGATTGGCAAAGAGGATAAAACCGTCTTTATTTTTGAGTCTCCATACCGGATAGGAAAAGCATTAGCCGATATCGCTTCTGAAATTGGCCCGGAAGTATCTGTTGCCGTCATTCGCGAAGCCACTAAAATGTACGAAGAAGTTTTGCGAGGCACGGTCAGTGAAATCATTAGTGCAACCCGGGAAAAAACCTGGAAAGGCGAATGCGTGATTGGCATTGGCAGCATGAAAAATACCATTTCTGAAGCTTCTGATTAACCGTGCCTGGCGGAAAACAAATGGAGCATGGATTTTAGTTTTTCGACAAATTTCTGGTCTATTCTGGATTTGTGCAGGATAAACTCACAGAAACGTTTATCGACATTCTGAACGTGACTGACAAACCAGTCAACTAGTAACTGACCAATCGCAGCTTTGGTTTTCTCATCAAAATCGCCACCTTTCAAGTACGAAAAGGTCAATTCCTTAATCGTTTCCTTGAAGTACTGATGCTGTTTCTTATGTTCTTCAGCCATGTCGTAATGATATTTGTCCATCAATTCCTCTTCCGTTCCGAAATGATAAATCACATAGCCATTTAAGTCTACAAACAAAGACCGGCTCTTGTCCAGATCATCCAAATGTTCAAGAAAGAGATTTACGATGCTGCGATATTTCAGGTGTTGCTTATCGATGAGTTCAACACCGGTAATAATACTTGCTTCATCAAAGTCTAAATGCATAATGTCACTGCCGGTTAAAAAGTTTATTAAATTGATTGCTTTTGTTCAGTTTACCAGTCTACAACCGCTTAATATTGCGTCCCTTTCGAAAAAAATCAAATAAATTTAAGGCTGGTGCTGATATTATAGCGACAATCCTGCTTGAAACAGTTCCACCATTTGCCGGTTTTAACTGACTTGTGCTTGCAAGTTGCCGGGATTGTAATTATAATAAGACTGAAACAAAATTGGAGCAAGAATATGTCTACAAACACTGTTAAGAAAATTGAAAAAACAATTAGCGAAACTTCCGGACTCAACAAACAAAAGAAAACTGAGTTGCTGGAATTGCTCGGCAACCTGAAAAATGAATTGAAAAATTTGGAAAAAACGCATTTGGCAACGGCAAAAAATATTGCCGGGCTGGCGGAACATTCGACCGCAAAGGCTGCCGGAAAGCGTGACGACAAAACAGAAGCCATTCAAGATTTGAAAAGTTCCGTCGCGGAATTTGAAGTATCACACCCTGATTTGGTGCAAATAATCAATCGCATTTGCATGATGTTATCAGACATTGGTATTTAATGTAATCCGGGAAACTGCCCATGAAACACAAACATTGCCTTAAACTCGCTAGTTTTTTGCTCTGGCTCTTCACGTTTTTTATCATTGAGGGCGCTTGGGCCCGCGCTGGCGGCGGCGGTGGATTTGGCGGCGGCGGTGGTAGTTTTGGTGGTGGCGGAGGATTTGGCGGTGGCTTTAGTGGTGGCGGTCACTTTAGCGGCGGGGGATTCGGAGGAGCATATCTGGTAAGCAACAATCCCGGCTTTCTGATTATCATCGTCATGTTTGTTGTCGTTGCAGTTGTTCTTACATCTAAAGCGCGTACCGCGCAGGTTTCCCGAACTATCAGAAGAAAATTCTCCGGACAGAACCCGGATGATTTGGCGGCGGCGGAAGCGGAAATTAAGAAAAAAGATCCGGACTTTTCCACTATCGCCCTGGAACAACGTTTGGCGACGGCGTTCTTGAATATTCAAAAAGCCTGGTCCAGTCTGGACATGCGCCCAGTCCGGCATTTCATCTCAGACGGTATTTTTGAACGTTTTTCGTTGCAACTGGAAATGATGCAAGCATCACAAATTCGCAATAAAATGGGAGATATTTCCATTGGCCGGATTGAAGTGGTAAATATTAGCGGCAACAGTATTTTTGACGCAGTTGACATCAGAATTACCGCTTCGGCAAAGGATTCTTTTGTCAGTTTTGAAAACGAACGTTTTATTTCCGGCAGCGACATGCCGGAAGAGTTTGTCGAATACTGGTCGCTTCTCCGCCGTCCCGGCGCAAAAACCAAGACCGCCCCGGCTTTATTGGAAAACTGTTGTCCCAATTGCGGAGCTGTGCTCGAACTGCTGGACCGGACGGAATGCCCTTCATGTAAAGCATTAGTTAACTCCGGGGAATATGACTGGGTGCTTACTGAAATCACTCAAGAATCTGAGTGGAATTGCCCGATGCCCAAAATGGTTCCCGGAATTAAGGAATTGATGGACACCGATCCGGGATTCAACATTAACCATATTGAAGATAAAACGTCCGTCATCTTTTACCGTTATATCGCCGCTAGATTTTTTGCCAACAAAAATTACCTTGTCAAACTGGTCTGCAATGAATATATGCACAATAACCGGGAAGAGTTTACCGCGTTACCTGACGGAAAGCACCAGTTTTTTGCCGACGCTTCGGTCGGAAGCGTGGAACTGGTGGAAGTAAGAACACGGCCAGCCGAAGAAGATCTGCTCAGGGTGTTAGTAAAATGGTCCGGCCATTTGGTTGAGAAAAAAATTAACGAATTAATCAAGCCGGAATATCAATTGTCGCGCCTCTATCATCATGAATTCATTTTGAAACGCAAAAAAGGCGTCAAATCGTCAGCAAAAAATATTTTGGTCAGTGCGCATTGTCCGAATTGCGGCGCTCCTGAAGTCCGTAGCGACAAACCATATTGCCAGTATTGCAAGACTCCGCTTAACGACGGCAGTCAGGATTGGATACTTCATGATATAAGAATTTTTTCCGGCTACCCATTTGGAGACGCTGGAATCTCCCGTTATTCAACTCAATACGCCACGCCCGGAAAACTCACCCTGCAACATGCCGACCCGGAATCGGTATTGGCGGGAATCGTCGCAGTGATGCTCGTGGACGGCTCCGCTCAGGAGGAAGAGGCGATGCTCAAAACATTTGCCGTCCAAAACGGCATTCCAGCTGAACGCTTTGAACTCATTGTTAATTCCGTTAAAGACGGCGCCCTGCAAATAGAATTGCCGGATGACCACCTCAGCGCCGCGGAATACATGCGCGCCATGATTTCAATGTGTCTGGCTGATGGAAAAATTACTGCCGCTGAAAAAACTTTTATGAAAAAAATTGCTACCGCCCTGGGTTATTCAGACTTGGATATTAATCAGATGGTTAAACGCAAACGAATGGAACTTTTCCAGCAAATACGTTCAAAGACCTCTGCATCTTGATTATTTAAAACTTTAAACCGTACAAATCAGGTTTCATGGCATAAAAAAGGCCGGAACAAGTCCGGCCAAAATATGTGAACGGGGAACCAAAACTTCCCCGGAACAGATAAAAGTGGTACGCCCGTAGGGATTTGAACCCCAAACCTTCTGGTCCGTAGCCAGACGCTCTATCCAATTGAGCTACGGGCGCACATAAACTGTTTCCGTAAGAGCCTTTAAAATATAATCGAAATTGAATACTTCAAGATAAAATCTCAAAAAAAACAATATTTTACTGATATGTTGTCGAAATGCGTTTTTAAATCGTTCTTTTCGTGGTTGACTTTGCCTACATCGTCATTTATGCTATATGAAAAGCTGGAGACAAAATGAAAAAAATATTTATAATCTTTTGGGTTGCCGCCGGAATAATTGTTCCGTTGCGAACATTCGCTCAGGATGCGCAAACGCGAGTAGTCAGTGCAATCAAGCTGGATGACATCAGTCTTGAAGATTTTGCCGAAATGTTGCGAAAAGAATTCAGTATCAATGTTGTTCTTGCAGATAAAAAAGAGGAGTTGTCAACGCTTCCGCGAATAAGTATTGATTTCCGTCATGTTCCTGTCTGGACAGTGGTAAGATATGCCTGTTTTCTCGCTGGGGTAAAACATCAGTTTCGGAGTAAAATGCTTTTTATCGGAAAGAATCTTGTGCTGGAAAAAGAATATTATCCTGCTGACTACCAAGGTAAATCCGGTATTCTGGACAAATACCCGGAAGGCACCAGAATGTTTGTTGGAACAATTTGCGACTTGCCGATTGGATATACGCAACCGCAAGTGACAGTTAGCGGAAGTACAGTGACGGTGACTCAGCCGATGCCGATATTTAAAAAATTTGTTTCAGGCACGTCTTTCGGGTTTTCTGAAGAACCGGAAAACAAGCCAGCGCCGGAGGCAAAACAGGAGTCGCCTCCGATACCGGCCGATTATCCAATTACCAAAGCAAAATTATATGACATCAAATTAACGGTTGATTTTCAAGAGCTTCCATTGCGCGAAGCATTCAAGCGTTTGCGGGAAATGAGTATTCAAGCCGACCCGAAAAGAGCAGGGATTAATTTTTTCATTATTCCTTTTGACGGGTGCGACGAAATTATTGTTGACATGACCGTGAATAAGATGTCTTTATACCGGATTATCAGTTATATCTGCCAGTCCAACGGGCTTTCATTCCGGGCGGCTCCGTATGTTGTGGAAATATTCAAAGCCGGAAAAAGCACGAAAATTCAAAGCGGAGTAAGATGAATTAATTGATTTGTCTTTGCAATCGGCTAACTTAACAAGTTGATAAATTCTAAAACTTGTGATTAACAGGAATTGATAAATTATGATGCAGCAATATTATGACAAAAAAGTCGAGGCCGCAGTCGCGCGAAGACAGCAACGGCTGGATGCCGTGCAAACTCGCGAGCAAGCGCTCCAATACATTGTAGAGGTTAAACAGAAACTGTCCAAATGTTTTGGCGCTTTCCCAGAAAAAACTCCGTTGAATGCCAGAATTACCGGGACAATTGAACTGGAAAATATCCGGTTGGAGAAGGTGATTTTTGAGAGTCGACCGGGTTTTCCGGTTACCGGAATTCTTTATCTGCCGAAAAACATATCCGGCAAGCTTCCGGCAGTGCTAGGCGTTTGCGGACATTCGGACAACGGTAAAGCTTCTGCTGCTTATCAGAGTTTCTGCCAATCGCTTGCCTTGAAAAATTTTGTTGTTTTTATGTTTGATCCAATCAGTCAGGGTGAACGGGTGCAGTATCTTGATATTGATTCGAGCCAAGGCGTAAGAGGATGCTGCCAGGAGCACAACATGATGGGGAAACAGCTTCAGTTATGTGGTGAGTTTTTCGGCGACTGGCGGGCGTGGGATGGCATAAGAGCGCTTGATTATTTGTTGAGCCGGCCGGAAGTAGACAGTTCGAGAGTCGGAATCACTGGAAATTCCGGTGGTGGTACTTTGACCACATACCTAAACTTTTTGGATGACCGGCCAACGATGGCGGCGCCGGGCTGTTTTATTACCACTTATCAGCGCAATTATCAGAATGAGCTGCCGACTGACGCGGAGCAAATCCCTCCGGGTATTCTGGCGCAAGGATGTGAAATGGCGGATTTTATTATTGCCCGTGCTCCACGTCCAATGGTTATTCTCGGTCAGAAGAACGATTTTTTTGATGTCAGAGGGGCTCAGAAAGCTTATGAAGATGCGCACCGGATTTATTCGTTACTTGGAGCAGAGGAAAATATAAAACTTTCAATCGGACCTGACAATCACGGTTACTCGCTTGTCAACCGTCAGACAATGTATTCATTTTTTACTGGACATGCCGGGATTGCGGTCGATGCCATTGAACCTGAGGCGACAAAACCATTGTCAGACCAGGAGTTGATGTGTACTCCTGAAGGACAGGTATGTCGGCTTGCTGGAACCAGGAAAGTAGTTGATTTCATTCAGGACAAAGCAGAAAGACTCAGGACGGAACGCGTTGCGCCTTCCGCTGACAGCTTGAAGCAGTGGCTTAACGCCAGGTTGAATATTCCAGAATTTTCGCGAGTACCGGAATACCGGACATTGCGAGGTCGAGTTTTTACGGGAGAAAACAATCCGGATAAGCTGAATGTCGTCAACCGGTTTGCAATTGCCACCGAGCCGGGTATTGATTCCTGTTTAAAATTTATCGCCGACTCCGCCTGGTTTCATATTCCAGTGGAAGAGAAGGCCGTGCTGTACGTTTCGCATCTGTGCGCATTGAGCGAACTGAAATCCGGGCTTCAGGAATTGAATGCGGACTGCAGAATATTCGGTCTGGATGTCAGAGGAGTCGGCGAAAGTCAGCCAACAACTTGTGGAAATTACGAAGATTATTTTGCGCCTTATGATTTTGACTATTTTTATGCCACCACTGGAATTATGTTGGAGGATTTGTACTTGGGTGGCAAAGTCCGGGATGTATTGGCGGCAGTTGCGCTACTGAAAGCCAAAGGTTATAAACATATTCAGCTGGCTGGAAAAGGCATTGGCAGTCTGGTTGCCGCATTTGCCGCGGTAATCTGTCCGGACATCAATCAAATCAGATTGCTTAATGCGCCAATATCCTATCAGCACAGCATGATTGCGAAAGGCATTACTCGATGGCCGCTGTCACACATGATTCCGGACTCGTTGAAAACCTTTGACCTGCCGGATGTTTACCGGATTCTAGCGGAGCGTGACTTTGGCATCATCAACCCGTGGAATAATACGTTCATACCATTGTCTGCGGAACAAATTAAAGCGGAAGCCGCTATTTGCGGACTGCCGGAATCAATGTTCAAACTCATACCAACGGAGTAAATAATGCTGAAATTCACAGACGGGAAAGAAGTATTCAGAAACGCGCAAGACGGCCAAACCGTTGATATTTTGATTGTCGGCGACTGCTGTCCATGGCATGATGCAATTGAGCCGGTAAAAAATGGTTTATCGTCCGATATTCTACACGATATTCAGCCGGTTCTTGATGCCTGCGATTTGTCGCTGATTCAGTTTGAAACCCCGCTTACGGAACATGACGGAGCCATTGACAAGTCAGGTCCTAACTTGAAATGTCCGCCGGAATGCGTCGATTTTGTCAAAACCGCTGGTTTCGATGTTGCCTTGCTGGCCAACAATCACACCGGGGACTTCGGACCTGAACCAGTTGAGGAAACCATCAGTTTGCTGGAAAAGCACGGCATAAAAACGGTTGGAGCCGGAAAAAATCTGGCCGCCGCCTGCCGTCCGTTATTTGTGAAAAAGAACGGCTTTAAAATCGGAATTATCAACGTGGCGGAGAATGAGTTTGGCACTGCCGGGAAAAATAAGGCTGGAGCCGCTCCGCTTCAGCCGCTGGAAAATATCCGAACCATCCGGCAGGTTTCAGCCGAAGCCGATATTACACTGGTTGTTCTTCACGGTGGCAATGAAACCAATCCGATCCCAAGTCCGCGCATGGTTCGCACTTGCCGCGCTTTTGTTGAAGCCGGAGCTGACGCGGTCATCAATATCCATACTCACTGCCCGCAGGGAATTGAAATATGGGAAGGTGCGCCAATTATTTACTGTCCGGGAAATTTCTTTTTCCCCTCTCCGTGGCGGACTTTTGATCCGGAAAATTTCTGGTGGACCGGCTATCTTCCAAAAATCTCTTTCGACCGGCAGGGAGCCTTCGCACTGGAAATAACTCCGTTTACTTTCCGCACGAAACCGGAAAAAATTGAACCGTTTATTGGAGCTAAAAAAGTCAGATTCTGCCAGTATCTCGCCCAAATCTCGGCAATTATTCCCGATGACAGTGAATTGCAGAAATATTACGACGGCTGGTGCGCGATGATGGGACCCAGCGCCATTGCAGGAACGCTTTCG
>JBAYVM010000062.1:0-10092 GCA_041674645.1 Victivallaceae bacterium
CTGGGAGCATCACGGAGAACAGGCGCCGGGCAGAAACCTTAATTTCCGGCTTGACAGCGCTGAAACCAGGCGACTGGTTAAACAGTGGCTGGCGGAGCTTGTTCCGTTGTTTGCGTCTCCGTATGTCCATGCCGGATGCGACGAATTGTTTACTCTCGGAATGGGAAACAGCGGCGATTTAATGCGGCGCGAAGGGTTTGAAAAAACGCTTGCCGGTTATTTGAATGAAATTGCCGGACACCTCAAGTCAATGGGAAAACGGATGATGATGTATGCTGATATGCCAATACATTATCCGGAATTGCGTGATATGCTGGATGATGAAATTATTCTGACCAACTGGAACTACGGCAAGTTGCATGAAGCATATGAGGCTGACAATCACCATTTTTCCCGTCATCTTGACGTTTGCGCCAAACATGAAAACTGGGTGGTTGGCAATTGCATGGCGGAATATGCGCTGACGCCGTTTTCGCGGCTTGAAGCGAATACTGCGGCATGGCTGGATTTGGGCGCTGAATCCAAAGCCGATGGCTTTATTGTCAGCGACTGGGGAACCGGAGAAAACAGCAACCCGTTTGTTTTGACTTTGCTTGGCTCAATTTATATTCTGCAAAAAATAAATGACCGGAATTATTCTCTTCAAGACTTTGCCGCCGAGGCGTCAAATATTATCATTGGCAGAAGGAACGCTGATTTTGAACAAGCATTCAAGTTTTTGATTACTGCTCAGGGGAATGATAAATATTTTGACGACTTGCGGGTTTCTGACCTGCGGGGACCGTTCTTTTCTGCTTTGTTCTTGAGTTCGCCACAATCAAAAGCTATCCATCGCATTCTTGGAGCCGTATCCAGAGAAGGGATTGTTGCCTTTGTGCGCGATGCTGAAGCCGCAGCGGCAATGATTGGAAAAATTGCCCCGGACGCAACCTCCGAACCGGAATTATTTCGCGATATTATCGCGCTTGCCCGCCGGACTCAAGTGGTTGCGTTGCGCGCGCTGTTGTGTTATGACCGTGTCTGGGACACTGGTTCCGCATGGAATACGGAAAAAGATATTGCTCCGCGCCTGGAAATGCTGAATGAATACCGGGCGCTGGCCAGAGAAGACATAAAATGGTATCAAGAGTTATGGAATAAGGATAATCTGGAAAGTTGCCGCGACCGATGCATTTGCCTGCTTGAGGCTGCGATGCGGGAAATGGACGACGCGGTTGTTTTTATGGACAATGCTAGAAATCATTTCACCCCAGGCGCATTTTTGCCTTCATCCAACACATTTAATCAAACCATAAAACATAAAACATAAAAAAATTAAAACAGGAGATGTTCAAAATGTCAGAAAAAACTAAAATTTTTATAACCGATTTGGATGGAACCGCGTTGGGCGGAGGATATAAACCTTATGCCAGATTCCCGGATTTTTTCAGCGAGTTTCTGGATTCGCTGGCAAAACAAGGTTGTCGCTGGGGCATTAACACTACCTGGGACATCGGCGGGCAGTGGGATATGGTTAACCTCAGCAATGTAAAGTCGCGCCCGGAATTTATGATGGGGGAATTCGGATTGCGATTGGCATGCGGAAGAAACGGCGCTCCTGAATTCGTTCAGCCGTACACCGGCGAAATGGAAGCCAGGCTTCAAGCCGCCTGCGCCACAAAAATGATGCCGCTGATTCGTGAAATTTGCGGTAAATTCAATTCATCGCGGCTCTTTTATTACGGTCACTTATTTCAATTCCATCTTGCTTCAGCAGAAAATCTGGATGAATTTAAGGCGTTTTCCGGCAAATTTTTCAGCGATAAAGAACTGACTTGCAGTTTTAAGGAAAGAGCGTTGTCAGTAAGGCCGGCGTTTTTGAATAAAGGCGTGCCGCTGAAAGAAATCGTTCAGCGCGAAAAAATAGGTCCGGATCAAATTGTTGTTGCCGGGGATGAGCCTGCCGACCTGGACATGATGAACCCGGAACTGGCGTCATTTTTCATCTGCCCGTCCAATGCGGCCGCAGAAGTGAAAGAACATGTCCTGAAACACGGCGGCGCAGTCGGCGACCTGCCCTATGGAGCTGGCGTGGTGCAGGCTTATGATGAGCTCAGCAAACGGCATAACTGGGGAGCCCGCCGATGAATACGCCAATGCATATTCATATTGCCGAAAAAGGCGTTGACTGGCAATCAGGAGCCGCCGCCGCATTCTGGCGGCCGCTTCGGAAAACTGTGGCGTTTGCCTCTAATTATCCGGATTATTTTGCCGCTGGCGACATGAGCGTTGAAAAAAATATTCAGCTCGATCCTGACTGGCTGGAATACGCCATGATACCCGTGGACAATGATGAATTTGTTGTCCATGCCATTTTTAATCCAAAGGCTATTCGTTGTTCATATCCAGCTCCGCTCAACCACTGGATGACAAAATCAATAGCAGCAATTAAAAGCGGGGATACTGAACGCGCGGCGAAATTTGCCGGATGCATCTCGCATATTATCGGCGACACCGGACAGGCCGCGCATGTTTTTGAAGATCAGCTTCTTAAACAACTTATGCCGCAGGGCGACAAATGTTTTGTCATTCATTCGACCATCGAAAAAGTATGCGGCAAAATCGCGGACGCTGAATATGCGCCGCGACTTCTTGGGGCAACCATGGCAGAGCTCTGCTGGCGACTGATTGAAGAGTTGGAAATGCTCAAACGGCGCGAGACTGGCGAAGTCATTCCGATTATGCAGGCAATTTTGCGCGAGGATAACGCCGCGGCGGAAGCATCCGCCACCCGCACTGCCGGACACTGCGCGGAACTGTTCGCCGATTTGCTTTTTTCATTATGGGCTATAGCGTCCGGAAAAACGGATGGCGCGGTTGACGAATTTGATTTGCGAAGATTGATTCCGGTTAACCAGTATTGTGACATGTTGTTCAATTATGAAATCATGCTGGACCATATTCCGGGCAGAGAAATCAATCGCCCGCTGCCGCTTAATCCTGGAACTGAATCAGATTTGCCGGGCATTTGTCTGCTGGCAAATATGGCTCCTCACTTCAGGAATGTCAGAGAAGCTTTTGTGGAGTACAGCATTCCTGGCGGCGTCTTTAAATATTTTACGGCTTTGATTGGACTTAACCATCATGCGCTGAATCAGACCAGCGCTGTTTTTAAAGTTGAACTGGACGGGAAAACAATTTTTGAGTCAGACGCGCTGGATGCAGAAACTCCGCTGGCAAAAGTAAAAATTGAACTTGGAAACGCAAAACTGTTGCGCTTGTCGGCGCGTGATTCACGCCGCGCGCCGTGCGACACAAAATTCTTTTATCCGGTTTTTGCCATTCCACGCTTAACAAAATGAACCCATCTTTATTTAATTTAACGGGATAACGGAAACGCATAACGATGAATTCTTATAATTATATTGAAGTCGGAGGCATGAGCGAATCCGGTTACAATGTTGCAACCGCGCAAACAATTCTGGCGGAAAAACTGGGAAGTTACACGGTTTTGTTCGCCGGCCCGTGGGATTTGCGGCAAATTCACGAGCTGGCGGCATTCTGCAAAGAAAATAAGCTCAAGTTTGTCATGGACGAAATGGTCAACCGGCTTACCGGAAAACTGAAAGCCGGTTATCAGAATCTGGACATAAATGCCCTGAACCATATTATTGCGGGTTGCCGCGATAGTTTCGCCGGTTCGCTGATGATGTGCGAATATGGTGGCGTAATGCTTTACTGGCCGCAAAATTATGTCAACGGCGGCAGCGTTCCGCTGAGCCGGACGGATGATTTTGCCGTGGCTGAAAAGGAAATGATTGACCGGCTTAAAACGATTTTAAACTATTCAAAAACAATGCATATTCCAGAGCCGCACATCAGCATCGAAGCTTCCGGAGGAGTCGCAAGGCATCTCTATAAAGCCGGCATTGACCGGGTTGACCTGGAAGTTACTTATAATCCGCATAACGAATTCTTCTACTCCGCAGTAAAAGGCGCAACTGCGGCTTTCAATAAGAAGAGTTTCGGCGTTGATATGGCGATGGTGTGGTATGGCGGAAATCAACATGATGAGCTCTGGTTTAAGCGCTGGAAGATTTCCTTGCTGCATGCTTTTATTCGCGGCGCCAATCCAATTTATGCAGAACACGGTTTGATGGATTACAACGCGTTGGGCAAAGATTTGTCAACGAATCAGTCTGAAGTTAAAAAATTCAGGGTGGCGTTGGCGGATTTTGCTGAACTCGCAGAACATCATCCGCGTCCGTCCGGATTTCCAAAAGCCAAAATCGCCGTCATGCACGGCAATCTCGACAGTTTTGCCGGACTGGGGCAGACGCATGTTTGGGGACAACGGCATAATGACGAAATGAAAAATGGAACCGCCGAAGATTCGTGGGAACTTTTTAACGCTTTTTACCAGCGTCTGCCATGGGAATTCCGTTACAAATGCGGGGATAATGATTATTCCGGCAATCCGCCATTCGGTCAGGTTGACGTAATTCCGGCAGAAAGCAGTTTAAATCTCATGCGGCAGTATGAATGCTTGATTTTCCTCGGCTGGAACAGCATGACCGGTGAATTATATGAAAAACTGACAGAATATGTTAAGGCGGGCGGACATTTGCTATGCGCGATTGCTCACCTTAATTGCGCGACCGGTCGCGGACGGCCAATGTCAATTATCAACAACGGCGACATCCGTGAACTTTTCGGGGTTGCGGTTGACGTCAAATCGCCCAGACGGCTGTCTTTGGGTGTAAAATTCAAACGCAATCCGGAGTCCGGCAACTACAAATTTCCGCTGTGGTCGCAGGTTTGCGATCCAAAATATTGCGACGGCTCATTCCCGATGGCAGAATTGAAAACGCATTCGGCGGAAGTTTTGGCGGTCGGATCGGATAATTTCTCCGACACCGGCTGGAATGACAATGAAATCGTGTTGACTGGCAATAAATGCGGCAAGGGAATGGCGTTTCTGGTTAATTCACTGGAATATCCCGGACTGCCGGGAGTTAAGGGCTTCTATCGTGATTTATTGCGCTTTTTTTCCGCCGCATGGCAGAAAGAATTGCTGGTGGAATGTTCAGATCGTGTCCGGTACGCTGTCTACCAGGAAAATAATTGCCTTGTTCTTTATCTTCTCAATACCGAAGAGAACATAAATCAGGAAGCGCTAATCAGCTTCGGCGGCAATCGCTGCGTTCCGACGCAATTACGGCCTGGAGAACTCAAGGCGGTTTACTGCTCAGAATCGCTGATGGCAATTCCTGAGAATATTTTTGACCGGATTGTTAAGCTTGAAACGGGCGACGGGAAAGTTGTCTGCAAAACTCTGCGCGAAAAAAACGACGGAATTGAACTTTACTGCTGTGGCGCAAAAGAAAATACCGCATAGTTAATCATAAGACGCATTGACGCATTAGATATCCGCGCTTTTTTGTGTGGGAATTGCGCGATAATTTCTATATTAACGGTCGATTTAAACATTAACCTGGGTGATTTATTATGACTTAACATTATAATTTGCAAGCTGATATGGTAATTGAATATTTTATGGCAATGGCAAAAAAGAGAAAAATAACAGAGAGGCAATCATGATAGGAAAACCCGCGATTCATTTGTCGAAGCAACTGCTGCTTTTAGTAATCCTGTTTTTTGTTTCAGGAGTTAATGCTGCAACCACATATTATGTTGATGGCACTACTGGCAAGTCTTATTACAATGGAACCAGCGAGTTGTCGCCATGGGATTCGTTGCAAACGGTTTGCGCTAAAAGTTCAACTTTCCAGCCCGGGGATGTAATCAAGTTTAAGCGCGGACAACGCTTTTATAATTTTTTCAATGGAACATTAAGCTGTTCCGGTGACTCCACTCTGCCAATCACATTTCAGAGTTATGGAGACACAGCTCAAGCCGCGCCGGTATTGTCAACCGCAAAACGCATAGATCAGGAAAGTTCATGGACTGACCTTGGCGATGGCAGATATTTGTATACTGGATATACCGGAACGGCTGCCACTTGGATGTGGCAGGATGGCTTTCCGATTAAAAAAGCCTCCAGCAGCGCACTGACAGACGGATATTGGTATCTTGTCACCGGCGTTGGAATCTATGTCAGACCTACGGATGGGCAAACTTATTCAGAACATGAATACTATTTGTCTAATAACAGTCAAATTTTTGCAGTCAGCAACCGTTCGCATCTTAAATTTTCTGATCTCAGCTTTGAATATACAGGAAGCGCCATATGCAATGGGATTAGCGGTACCGCTGCGCTCAGCGGAATTGAAATAACCAACTGCAGTTTTTCGAAAATGCAGTCCGGCATAAGAATAAATAGCGTCAGCGCTTCGTTGGAAAATCACGATATTTCAGTTACTGACAATACTTTTGCCGACATTCGCTTTGCCTTTATCTGCACCGGCCTGGACACGGTGGCAAGGCATTATAACTTGAATATATCGAATAATATCATAACTAATGTGTGCATTGACGGCGCTTATGCTCTTAATGACACATCGCCAGATGTTGAGGCATTGAGTTTTCAAAATCTTCACGATAGCGTTATCAGCGGAAATATTATTGAGTGCGGAGTCAAAGGCTCAGAAGGATTAGTTGACGCGCAAAATGAACCGCTGGCTGCCGTCGGCATCGTTATCTGGGTAAATCCATCCGCCTTAATCAAGAATGTGACTATCAGCGACAATATTGTCACGGATTTGGACAGAGGCATTGCTTTTGGCGCTGGAGTCGGATATTTGCTGCAGGACAACAAGATAATTGGCAATCGGATTGAAAACTGCGCAATGGGAATTAGACTAAATTCCAGTTCTTATGTTGGAGATGAAACATTGATTCAATATAATGAATTGTATGACAATGATATCAATTTTTGTTTATACTCCGGAGGACGCGGCTATCTGATAACTGACAATGCAAGTTTCTGGCCGGGGCAATACCATGCGCAATTTTGGCAGAGTTGGCAGTTCAGTGATTCAATGCTTGACCGCAACTGTTATTTCCCTGACGGCGCGTTGTGGAGCTATGAATACACTTCTACTACTTATTCTAATTTTGCCGCCTGGCAGGCGACCGGACAGGATTCAGATTCGGTAATTATCGGTGACGGACTGAAGCTGTGGCTTACTGCGGACGCCGGAACTCTAAACGGCGCCGACGGGGCGGCACAACCCGATGAAGCTGTGCAAACGTGGCAGGATCAGTCTGGAAACAATTGGGATTTTACCTGTAACTATTCCACGCGGCGCCCAACTTTGAAAAGTAATGCTTCGCCGAATGGCTCCATGGGTTTGTATTTTAACGGCACCTACAATTGCATGAATCTTTCAGGAAAATCTGCTGCATTGAAGTCTTTTTATGTTGCCTTTAAAAATAACAGCAACATCAATAAAGATTCAGCAAATCAAGTGCTGTTTGATGCAGGAGACGCTGAAGAATTGGTTTTTGGCTCCTGCACTTCACTGCTGAACAATGAACTGTTAACGGTATGCAGCAAAAACTCCGCAAGTTACAATTGCCGTTCCGGTTATACAAGTTCTTCCGCCAGCATTGCCGCCGATTTTCATACAATGGCAATTGTTTATAACGCGGCAAATTCATTCGACATTTATTTGGACGGAGTCATGGTGCGCGATGTAACTTCCGGAACTGACAACACTTCGTTTACCGTAAACGGAACTTGTTATTTGGGCGGGCGCGACTTGTCGGGAGCATACTTCTCCGGCTATATTTTTGAGGTTCTCGCATATGACATAGCCCATGGTCAGGCTCAGGTTGAAAACATTGTAAATTATCTTGAAACCAAGCACAAAGAATAAAGGTTCCTAATGATTCAACTGCAATTATGCAGTTGAATCATTGATTTATTAGCGTTGTCAATAATCGTAAACTATTAGAAAGGATTTTATGAAGACAGACTGGTTTAGTGACGCCCGGTTCGGGTTGTTTATTCATTGGGGAATTTATTCAATCCCGGGAAAAGGGGAATGGACATTGTTCTACGACGACTGGGATTTCGATGAATATGAAAAACTGGCCGGTCAATTCAATCCGGTGGATTTTAATCCTTCAGCCTGGGCGGAGCTTGCCTGGAATGCCGGAATGCGATATGTTGTTTTTACCACTAAACATCACGACGGTTTTTGCATGTTTGACAGCAAATACACGGATTTTAAGATAACCAATACCCCGTACGGAAAAGATATTGCTGCGGAATTGGTCAAGGCATTCAGGGAAAAAGGTTTTAAAATCGGTTTTTATCACAGCCTGGTTGACTGGCGACATCCGCATTTTATTCCTGACGCCGAACATCCGTTATGGCAGCGCGGACAACGTGAATTCACTGGACGGGATTTGAAAATTTATCAGGAATATCTCTATAATTCAGTTGAGCAACTGCTGACAGAATATGGCAAAATAGATATTCTGTTCTTTGACTACACTTCCAAACATAAAAATTCTTCTGAATGGAATCCGGAGAGGTTGCTAAAAATGATTTACCGGCTGCAACCGGAAATTCTGGTGAACGACCGGCTGTCTTTCGACAAAAAATCATATCCGGGCGACTACTGGACGCCTGAAATATCGGTTCCTAACGCCCCGTTATCTATTGACGGACAAATTAAGCCGTGGGAAACGTGCATGACCATGAATAATAACTGGGGGTATAATCGAAGCGACTTGAAATTTAAAACTCCGGAAACAGTGATTACGGCACTATTGAACTGCATCAGCAAGAATGGGAATCTGCTTTTAAATGTCGGACCTGACGAAAATGGTTTTATTCCCGACGGTAGCGTGAAAATTATGCGAGCTCTGGGAGAATGGTTTAAAAGGCACGAACATGCTGTTCGTGGCGCAATAATGTCAAAATTCACGCCACCTCAAGGATATTTCTATACTCAGAAAGGAGATGACATTTTTCTGTATCTTACCTTTCCGCCAATGGGAGATATTATTCTGCCTCAATTGGCGGATAAGCTATTGAAAGCAGAGCGCATGAGCGATGGCGGCGTTGTCGATATTGTAACGCATTGGGGCTTTGAACTGTTGCGGCATGACGAAGTAAGAATTCGACCGGCAAATTGTGTGACAAGCGATATTATAAAACTGTCTATCAAAAGTAATTTTATTACAAAAAGTTAAAGGATTGTTGAATGAATATGCATTTTGTTGACTGGGCGATTCTCGGAATCGCAATCGCCGGGTTGCTTACCGTTTTATTTGTCTGCAAAAAATTTGTCAAAAGTACTGCCGACTTCCTTGTGGCTAATCGTTGCGCGGGACGTTATCTGCTTTCAATTTCCCAAGGAATTTCCGGCCTGGGCGCAGTTTCTATTATTGCCATGTTCGAATTATACTACACTGCCGGCTTTGTGCCGCTATGGTGGGGAATGATGACCGCGCCAGTCGGCATTGTTATTGCCGCAACCGGCTGGGTATATTACCGTTACCGTGAAACCAGATGCATGACTATAGCGCAGTTTTTTGAACTGCGTTATAATCGAAGTTTTCGTATTTTGTCCGGTATTATGGCATGGCTTTCAGGAATTTTGAATTATGGTATTTTCCCGGCAGTATCCTCCAATTTTATGATTTATTACTGTGGCATTCCGGAAAGTTGTCAAATATGGGGAATAGAAATATCGACATTCCCGGCGCTTATGGCATTCTTTCTGTTTCTGGGCGCTTATTTTGCCTGCGCC
Organism: Victivallaceae bacterium; assembly: GCA_041674645.1. Taxonomy (GTDB): domain Bacteria; phylum Verrucomicrobiota; class Lentisphaeria; order Victivallales; family Victivallaceae; genus JBAYVM01. The sequence continues at coordinate 9,708 of JBAYVM010000062.1, forward strand.
GGCGGTCAGATAGCGATAATGATTTCAGACTTTATTCAAGGAGTTTTCTGTTACTCTGTGTTCCTGATTATTCTGGGCTTTCTCATTTGGCGCTTCGGTCTTCTCGGCCAGGAGACCGTCACTGTGTTGCTGCAAGCCCCGGCGGACGCCTCGCTGGTCAATCCTCTTAAATCATTGAAAGTAAAAGACTTTAATTTCTGGTATTACGCCATTGCCGTTTTTGGAGCTTTTTATGCTTGCGGTTCATGGCAGGGGTCAGGAGGATATTCCGGCGCCGCCAGGAATCCGCATGAAGCAAAAATGGCAAACCTCATCGGTAATCTAAGAAATTTGATTTTAACCATTATGATGGCGTTTATTCCGATATGCGCCTATACCGTGATGA
>JBAYVM010000063.1:0-10053 GCA_041674645.1 Victivallaceae bacterium
ATAGTTACTTTTGGTAAAATGTAACTATGTTTTTGGCGAAAATCAAGCCGGGATTTTAAAATAATCGATTAATTCTCAAAGAGTTACGAAAAGTCCTAGTTACACATTAACGGGAATTGAGGTTATATCTAAGCGTTGATTATTCACTTTCTGGTTTGCCCACGATTCCGGCTAAACTTACGAGCATAAAATATCCATCAAAGACCATTGAGGCGTTAGACTCATATTGTCCTACATACCCGGATTTTCGCGGACGTTATTACGCGCAGCCAATGATACCGGCGGCTTCCAGCGGCACTGGAGGTGCGTACAATCGGCATGGATTTGATTGTAATGTTCTTTGGGTGGACGGGCATGTAACTTCTGTCCGGGCAACGTCAAGCAATCCCGGCAGTCTGTATGATGCTGTAGTTCTTGGCAACAAAAATATTACCCCCAACCTTTGGGACCGAAAATAAAAAATCATTTTCACGTAGAACAATTATAATATTTATTAAATTTGCAAAGGACGACGATATGTGTCAAAGGATAATTTTTTTATTAGGAGTATTTGTTACTGGGATGTTGTATGCCGAGGATGTGAGTTTTTACGCTTCCTTTGATAAAACTACAGAGCCGGTATTTGCATCAGGCTCTAAAACATCCAGATGTGATGGAAATATTGAATATACAAACGGCATAGATGGACAAGCTGTTATTGTGGGAAAAGAAGATCGTATTCATTTTGATGCCGTAAAAAATATTGACGGCAGGCAGGGTACATGTTCTTTATGGGTATCTTCGTTTAACTGGCTTCCTCAAACTGAAAATTTCGTGTTTTTTATAAGTCTTGTTACAAAACAAAGTCCGCAGCCCACCGACGCGCTGCTGTACAAGCTTAACAAAACCACGACCCTTGCCCTTTTGGAACGTAACTCCAGCATTAAAAAAGCCTCATTAATAAAATCTCAGATTCCATTCTGGCAGAAAAATCAGTGGCACAATCTCGTTATTTCGTGGAATGAAAAACAGATAAACCTGTATATCGATGGTGAAAAAGCAGAATCTAAAAAAAGAGCTGGAACTCCTGTAGAAGATCAATATAGAGAAATAATTCTTGGAGTTCCGTATACTACTTGGGGGTATCTTGGCAACGAAAAAACAGCCATAGATGAATTGAAAATATTCAACAGGTGTTTATCAGAAAAGGAAATAATTTTGGAATACAATAAAGCATGTCCTGACAAGAATAAAATTATGAATCAAGAAGAAAAACCGAACTCGTTACCTATGGTAAAAAATAATAATCTGGCGTTAAAAGAGAACGGGGCGTGGATAATAACCTCTTCGTTTGATAATTACGATAAACTTTATGAAGATAATCTTATAGATGGAAATCATAATACATTGTGGCAACCCAGGGAAAATGAATACCCTCAATATTTAGAGTTGAGATGGAAATATCCAATAAAAGCGAATGCTATATTCTTCAGTAGCACAAAGTATCGGCAAGGAGATAAGATAGTTGCCGCTCATGTAAATGCGTGGAACAGAGTAACCGGAGAATGGGAAAAAGTCAATGAGCTCTCTCATAAAGAGATAGACGAAGGGAGAGTATCTTTCCCGACACAAAAGACAGATCGGATAAGGTTTGTAATTGACAAAGTCGCGGGCCCTAAAATAACGTTTTCGGAACTGGAAGTGTCCGGGCCGGAACAGTTTTCCGTAGGGAAGAATATGCCGTACTGGGATTCGTGGTACATATGGTATCCAGAAGCGGATAAGGTGCATAAAGGATACCAACCACGTTATTTTAGAAAAACTTTTGAGATTAAAGATATGTCATTTAAATCTGCGAACATACAGGCTCGCTCAAATGATTACTATAAAATATGGATAAACGGGCAAGAGGTTTGTTCAGGATCGACAGAAATTGTTCCTGTGAATGTAGCAAAGTTTCTTAAACAAGGTGAAAATGTTATTGCCGCAGAAACTAATCTTGTCCGTAATCCGGGATTTTGGGGTTGGGGCGAATTTATTGCTGAGTTAAATATAAACTACCTGGGTCAAAACCATCGTGTCGGTACCGGCGCTGACTGGAAAAGTTACGATAAAGAGGAGAAAAATTGGCAAAATATAAATTTTGATGACTCAAAGTGGCAAGGGGTAGCATGTTTTAAAAAACCTCCGGATGGTCCGTGGGGCAAGATTGCTTATCATGATACCAGTGTGACGGAAAGCGTAAAACTGCAAAATATAAAATTAGAGCCTGAAAAACCTGCGCCAGCCTCTAATTTAAATATAGAAGTTGTTGTAACATCATTAGCTCCCATAAAACGTGATTATTCTTTTATCTTTGAGCTTGGAGAGAAATCTATTGATGCTAGTCGCACGGGAGATTATATCGTTTCACGCGAGACGGTGGATATGGATTCCGTGAAGAAACTTAGCGACACGACTTGGTCGATAAAATGTAAAATGCCAATTCCTCCCTATACGCCTTCAGGCAAGATTCCTTTACGTTTGAAAGGCTATGATGTAGAAAACGGCATAGAAATTACATTCGAAAATCTTAATGGGAATGTGGCTGGTTATGTAGATATACCCGCGCGAAAAGAGTTGCAGGAAGCAGATGGCAATGCGAAAATAGCATATACGAAGGGGCAGGCATCCTTTATTATTGACGGAGAAATTACAACTCCATTTTTCTGGCATTATACAGATAGAATTGAACCTGAACGTTTTTATTCCGCCGAAAAATATGGCAACATAAATATTTACCATTTACTCTGCTATGCTCAGCATCTTGATGCTCCTGAAAAAGAGCTTGAAGGTATAACGCAGAGGATTCGCACTGTATTGTCGATATTGCCGGACGCGCGCATTGTCTTGTCTGTGAACTTAAAACCGAATATACATTGGCTTCAAAAAAATCCCGAAGAGCGTCTCGTTACCGCCTTCGGGGAAAAAGACGTAGTGTCTTACGCTTCAAAAAAGTATCGTCAAGCTTGCATTAACTATCTTGAGAAAGTGATTGCTCATCTAAAAGCCGGTCCATACTGGAAAAAAATAGTTGGATTTCAGCCGTGGACATGTGGAACGCCAGATTCAATGATGGGCGGCGCTGGCAGTAATGAGTGGCAGAAAGACAGAAGCAAAATAACGGCGGGTGATTTTAATCCGCAAGCTATAGCCATGTTTCGTGAGTTCCTGCAAAAAAAATATGGCAACAATGTGGAAGCGCTTAAGAAAGCATGGAAAAAAACTGATGTGACTTTTGAAAACGCAATGCCCGAGATAAAAGAACTTGTGGCGGAGGGGAAAAATGGCAACGTTTTCCGTGACCCGATGGACGGTTGTATGACTTTTGATTATGCCGAATTTTTGCCGACGCTGCTTGGCGGAACCACGCGTGAATTGGCTCGCTTCATAAAAGAAAAAACAAACTGGGAGAAAATGGTATTCGTTCACTATGGCTATACAATTATTCAGATACAAGGCTATAATAGCCCCGGCGCACAACTTAACAACAATAATTTTGATTTGGCAGACGTGCTTAAAGACCCGGCTATTGATGGCTATATAGGAGCTCCGTCTTATGGATTCCGACTGGCGGGAACACCAATGGTGACATATTTCCCGTGGAGCAGCTTTCGTTTGAGCGGACGTATGTATTTGCCTGATGATGACCATCGGTATTATGTGGCCAGCGTAAAAAAATATGGAAGATGTCATAGCTTGCGTGAAACAAAAGCCATAATCCGGCGGAATATTGGAGCTGATATTTGCCGGAATTACGGGGCGTGGTTTGCTGATATGAGTATGGGGGATGGACGTTCTGGAACCTCATGGACAGGCGAGAAAGAAGTTGCAGAAAGCATAGGCGAGATGAATAAAGTCTATAAGAAAGCCATTGAAACTGGATATAAGTCAGCTTCCGAAATAGCGGTAATATTCAGCGCCGAAAGCAATAAATATCTTGATGTCTATTACGGGCCTACTTTAAATAACAATCTGATAAACTGGATGTGGTATAGTGAATTTTTTAAGCTTGGCGCACCGTTTGATGTATATCTCACCAGCGACTTGCTTAATCCTGATTTCCCGGCCAAGCAATATAAACTTATCGTCATGATGAATACTTTCTATCTTTCTAATGCAGATAAGCAGGCCATTGATTCCTTGAAAAATAATAATCGCACCATTTTGTGGTTTTACGCTCCAGGATATGTGGATAAGACTAGTGGATTGCAAGTTTCAGGCATCAAAGCGCAGACAGGAATAGACGTGATTGAACTTGCTGGCAAGGAACAAATGAAAGCTGAGTTATCAAATGACAGTCATCCTTTAAGCAATGGATTGCCGGCAAAACACCATTTTATGGCGGCAGGATTCAGTAATCCGGCAACCAAAGAAATGCACCCCACTGAGTTTGGACCTCGTTTTCGTATTACGGATAAAAAAGCTGATATTATAGCGAGATTTTCCGATGAAAAAGGCGCTGTTGCAGCAAGAGATTTTGGTAACTGGAAGTCTGTATATTCGGTAATACCGCGGCTTGACCGGGCTGTCTTAAGAAATATCTGCCGATGGGCTGGCGTACACATTTATACCAATGAGGATGTTGTATTCGATGCCAATCGGAATTTCATCGTGCTTCATAACGGATATTCCAAGGAAAAAACGATAAATATTAAATTGCCTGAAAAAAGAAATATTTATGATGCAATTACCAATAAACTCATAGTTGCTAACGCTGAAAGTGTTAATGTAAAACTTGAAGAATGTGAGACAAAAATAATATTCTTAAAGTAAAGCCTGTCACTAAAAATATGACAGGACGTAGAATTAATGTGCGGTGTTGCATTCATGAAAATTTCAAATAACAAGAAGGCTCCTGGAAATGCAGGGCAGTTCAATGCTGGAATTTAACCGGCGTTTCCGGAACTTCTGACGCGAAGCGTCTTTAGGCAGCAACGCTCATGTGCCGCGTCGTTTTCAATTTTTCTTGAATTACTGCTTAATCTCAGGTTACATGGATTAATACAGTTGCATCAGGGAAACGGTATTGGCGAATCCCGCCGTCGCGGGCATACACTCCAGAACTTAATCTCCAAGTCTGTAACAATGTTAGCATTTAACAGCATTGTTATGAAACTAAAGGATTAAATACCGTCGGTCATTTTTTCTGTTCGGGCGGATTGTTTTTGTGGTAATATTCCGAAAGTCTGGCGTCAGCGGTGGCGACGTGCCGCGCAAACCATTCGCTAACCTGTTCGGCAAAATTTTCAGCAAACTTTGAGATATTTTCAGTCTTGGCGAGCTCTTCTGCATATTTTTCCATATCCGCGCGCAATTTGTCATGTTGTTCAACATGGCTGTCATAATACGGGTAATCAATCGAACGCATAAAGAATTCTTCTGAATCGAAATGGTCAACCACATACTCAACGGCTTCCGAGAAAAATTTTGCGGCTTCGGTATTGTCAACCTTGTGATCTTGACAGATAACCGCGAATTCATTAATCATTTTGTGAAAATGTTCATGTTGCATATCAAGCGCAATAATGCCGGTTGCAATTGGAACATACAGTTTTTGCATAACAATTAAGCTTTCATATAAAGAGTCATAAAATTACCGTCAAGGTTATTATTATACCTATAAAAACGTGGATTGTCAAGCAGGATAGCAAACAAAGGGAAAGCCGCAAGGTAAAGGTTACGGCTGTTTGGAGAGTGCGTCATTCTGCAATTTTCTGGCATAATCCTGCGCCTGCCGTGCCTGGCTTTCGGCAGACGGTTGATTATTTATTATGCTAATCGTTTGTCTGGCGATTTCACTGCCGCTTGTATCGTCAATTTCAAATATCCAGTCCTGCAAACCGATGTCGCGCCACATTTGTCCTTTGCAAGTGTCGGTCGGTTGACGTAAATAAATGGCCGGAGTGCCGACGGACAAGGCGATAATCGGGGAATGCATTTCAAAACTGACCACCAGGCGGGAGGCGGAATAAACCGAGGCGGCTTCATCCGGACGCCAGTAACAGTCGCGCCAGACGACCCGCGACAAATATTTTTCCGGCAGCCGGTCATAAATCATGGTTTTGCCCAGCTCGACTTCATAAGTCATTTCTGCGCAGATTAAAACTTTCATGTCGGTATTTTCGAGTGCATCGATAACCGTCTGACGCAATTTTTCATGGTCAATTTCGGCGAATTCACTATTGACCGCGTCCCGGCGCAAATCTTCTTCTGTTGGTTGGGTGTTGTGTATTTTATAATACGGCGTGTAACGCAAGCGCGGGATTACGCAGAAAAAGTTTCCCGGTTTCAGGTTATGTTTATCCAGAAAGTTTTTTGCGGCGCTGTCATCGCGCAGATTGATGGCGAAAGTCGCGTCCGGGCCGAATTCCATAACTGGACATTTTACGCCCGAATTGCGGATGAAATTTACTGAAACGGTATCGCGACAATAGATGAAATCCGCGTGGTCGAGCAAATCTTTAAGTTCAGCGTCAAGCCGTTCAATAGTTACGCCAAAAATACCATAAGGTTTGCCGGTTCTGCTGCGCCATTTTTGAAGGTCTCCAGCACAGACAACGCTCGGGCCGGAGCCGTGCAACATAAAATCATGTTCGGCAAACGCCTGTTTTACCGCAATCGATTCTGCGTTGCCTTCAACAATTTTCACTTTTGGGAATTCGCGCATCAACATTTCTTTCACGCCGTGACCGACTTCGCACGGCCACAAGGTCAATTCCAGTTCCGGCCTGACCTGTTGCAAAATCGACAATAAGCCGGGCGTGTGCCCGATGTCGCCAATATTAACGCTTTGCCAGGAGGAACGAATCAGTATTTTTTTTGGTTTGGTCATTTTAAATCCTTTGTCATATCAAATTTATATATTCAACTTCAAAAATCAGGGACGCTTTGCCGTTAAGTTTTTTTACGGTAATATAGATGGTCATGCCGTTGAAAATTTCCGGAATGCCAAAGCGTTTGTTTTCTTTCGCCCGTTTCGGAGCGTATTGTCCGTCATCGCGCAGGTCAAAAGATTTAACCAGCCAGTCGTCGGCAGTTTGTATTTTAACGTAGTCTTTGCACGTTTTCCCTTCAGTATCTTCATAGGAATAGCCGACAAGCAACTGAATGCCGGGAACTGAACTTTTTATTTTCACTTGCATTCTGGTTTTGTCTCCGACCGGAATGCCGGTCATATTTTTCAGCGCTAAAATTATCCGGTCTGCGGTATCAGGAGCGGTGACGCAGTCCGCAGTAATAATTAGTTTGCCGTCTTTTATTGTGTAAGCAATATTTTCCGGCAGGTATTTCTCTTTTGCTATGAAAGCTCCCGTTGCAGTTTTTTCTTTAAAACGATGCAGATACTGGCAGCTTTGCAGTTTTGTTTCAGGAGAATCAAAACTTTCTGCAAAATATGGTTTATTGCCTTTCGTGAGTGTCCCGATGGCTTCGGTGCGATGGAAACTGCCAGAAGTTGGAACCCACTGTGAGGCTTCGTGATCTTCGCCCAGACCGCTTTTTTTATTGCGACAGAGGTTGAATCCAATTTTTGCGTTGCAGTCAAACTGTTTTATTCCCAAGTCCTGAAGCGGAACCGCTATTTCCATCTGCCAGCCGCCGGGCATTTGCTTGGTCGCAGTTTTCAGGTCGGCCTGCCATTTGGTATCGGTAATTTTATTTTTTTTGTCATATCGCGCATCGTATATAACATTGTTAAGATTGATGGCAATTTGACAATATTTTCCGGGATCTTTTTGATCAGGCACAAAAAACAGTTCAACGGAATCATCCATATAAACGGCGCCATCGCGTTTGGTTGCATTCTTTTTCTGACCGGCAGAATGCGGATCGGCGGCTTTGATGGCGATATAAAGAATATTATCTTTAACCGTGGCCTGGAATGACGTTGGACAGGCAGGCGTTACCGGCCCGGAGGCGCTTAGTAAATCATATTTTTCAACGTTTTGCCAGGCTTTATCATCAATGTTTCCGTCAATTACTGGCGCGGTATCGCTTTCTGTGACCGTCAGTTCGCGATTGTTGTTGTCTTTGAAGTATGCTTCGCTTAGTTTGTAGAAAGGTTCGTGCAGTTCTTTGATAAACCAGTCAACGCGTTTGCGGTAAATTGTTCCGTCCGGACTTGCATTACGTGCTGCTTTGATATGCTTGTCGAGTTTTTTGACGGTTTCAAATGGATATATTTCTTTGAAAATTACGGTCCCGGAAATATTGCCGGAAACGGCATTGCCGCCTTTCAGGCTAATTTCGTTAAGATGTTCCCATTTTTCGAGAATCGCGCCGTAGTATTTTTTCATTTCCCCTGCCGACGGGCCGAAGAACAGAGAATAGAATTTGTCGAGTTCGGCATCCGCATTGTAATCCGGATTCCACAGTGAGCGCATTGTGAAAGACAGATTAATCATTTCGCGAGGCAGGTTTTTAATAACGGTTGTTGACTTTTCTTTTGAATGAATCATGCCGGGCTGAAAGAATGCGGCAGATGCGTTCTGCTGGTAACGCCGGTAGAAATCATTGATAATGTGTGGCACGTCCAGCGGATAAATGGTTGTTTCGCCAAAATTGTTGTGATACTGCCAGAATGAAATATCTTTAACTCTTTTGCTCCATTCATCAATAATCCGGCTCGATTTGTTCTTGTAATCCGGAACTCCGAAATAAATTATTGGCGGGCGGACGCAGATTTTTACTGAGACATTGTCGGGAATAACGATTTGTTTATCGGGGGCTTCAACATAACGGTTATAGGCCAGAGTTGAGATTACTTTCCCCGGCTGGTCAACTTTCATCCTGGCGGCGATGTTCGCTACAAAGCTCCATACCAGATTGCTGAATCCGTTAGGCATGGACAGAACTTTTGAACATTCGGCGCAGTGGCACGGATTTAACCCGAAATTGTCCGGCAGTCCGAGATAAATATAGTTTTCATCATGCGGCGTGCGGTCAAATGTTCCCCGGCGTTTTTCTGTTCCGCCGGCATACCAGTTGTTAATCGCTTGCTCCAGCAGGTCGGCAAGCCTGGGAGCGGAAAGACAGAACTGCGGATATTCTGACCATTGGTAAGTCGCTTTTTCGCCGTTCATAGCTACCGTGCATTGTCCGAAAATACGTTTCCCGTGAGCGTCAAGCGCGAAAATTTCCGGAGTGTCCCGGTGTTCGTAGGAAAATGCTTCGAGACTGTGATTGAGCGCATTTGCCTTGCTGCCGAATACTTTGAGCCGCCGCAGCCAGGCGAGTGTTTCTGTCCGGGGCGCTATTTCAGAATCAGTCGGCCAGAGAGAACGATAGGTGAAAGACGGTTGATATTCAATCGGCAGACCGCTGATGGTGATACTTGCTTTTTTATCTACGCATTCTCCGAGTTCACCTGGCGCATACCATCTGACGCCGAGAAAATTTTCAATAAAATCATATACGCCGTAAAGCAGACCGAAGTTGGCCGCACCGGGTGTTGCCGGATCATCCTCAGGCTCTCCGCCCATGATTACCAGATTGCCGTTCCAGTTGAGAATGGCGTATCGTTCGTTTTGGTAGTTGCGTGAATCAAAACGCGCTTCTGCGGGAAGTGCGGAATTGTTGCCGAGAAAAATATTCTTACCGGTTGCCGCCGGTTGATTTATTACCGGAAGATTCGCCACGGAAGTTTTGCTGAGGTAATTTTGTAATTCCTGCGCCGCCAGTAATGTACACTTCGGCGCGGCTTTGCTGATAACAATACTGAAATCACTTTTGCCGTCCGTAACCAGATTTATGGCGGGTTGATTCAGAATCGGCTGTTTTTCTGCTGCATAGCCATAAACAAGCAACAGTACAAAACAAATTGTCAAAAATGATTTCTTCATTGATTATATTTACCTTATTTTTTTTAATTTAGCACTTCTTTGGAGTTTTTAAAATGAAGTTCAGCTCACTATATAACCTTTAATTGCCGTTTCTCCTTTGTTGATAAGTTATTTTGAACACCAATAAAAAGTCAACTAATCTATTTATTTTCTTGCCATGCGACAGCATATTGCTATTATAGTGATTTCTCGA
>JBAYVM010000064.1:0-9995 GCA_041674645.1 Victivallaceae bacterium
AAAAAATTGAGTTGCCTTTTTTCATGCCAAAGGCACACGTATTTGACTCCGAGACACAACGGGTTATAGTATAGCGTCCGGATTTTCCGGAGTTGTTTAAAAAATATCCGGTGGCACGAGTCTCCGGGATGTATATTTAATCTTCAGGGCAAGGTGATTCCGAGAGGAAAATTCCTGACCGGCGGTAAAGTCCGCGAGTCTCGCGTTCAGGGGGACAGATACGGTGAGATTCCGTGACCGACAGTAAAGTCTGGATGAAAGAAGATATAAAATGGTATTATTTTTATTATAAAATTGCCATTGCCCTGAAAAAAATATTTCAGGGCTTTTTTTTTGTGATACCGCAGATTTAAGGAAAAGTAAAATGTCAGTAAAATTTGATTCAATTGAAGATGTTGCCGCAGCCTTGCGGCGTGGAGAAATCGTTATTGTCACCGATGACGAAAACCGGGAAAACGAAGGCGACTTGATTGCCGCCGCAGCGAAGATTACGCCGGAAATTATCACTTTTATGGCGACGCATGGTCGTGGTTTGATTTGTGTTCCGCTGAGCGAAGAACGCGGCAGTGAAATTGGATTGACCAGCCGGGCGTCGCTGAAAGATCCGTTCCGGACGGCATTCACTGAAAGTGTTGACGCCAAAGACGGAATAACCAGCGGAATTTCCGCTTTTGACCGGGCAAAAACCATTGAAGTTTTAATTGACCCGGCCAGTTCGATGAATGATTTAGTTTCTCCGGGACATGTTTTCCCATTAATTGCTAAAAAGGGCGGAGTTTTGCAACGCGCCGGACATACTGAAGCCGCGGTTGATTTGGCGCGGATTGCCGGCCTGACGCCAGCCGGAGTAATTTGCGAGATTATGAATGATGACGGCACGATGGCCAGAGTTCCGCAGTTGAATGAATTCCGCAAAAAGCATCAGCTGAAATGGTGTTCCATTGCCGATTTAATCGCCTATCGCCGTCGCAATGAAGTTTTGATTACCCGTGGAGAAACCGCCAAACTGCCAACCGAATACGGCGAGTTCAAGATTGCCGCCTATCGTTCAAAAGTAGATTCACTGGAACATGTGGCGCTGATTTACGGTGATGTAGCTGGCAAAGAAGACGTGCTGGTGCGGGTGCACAGCGAATGCCTGACCGGAGATGTGTTCGGCTCCTGCCGTTGTGACTGCGGAGATCAACTGCATGCGGCCATGGATCAGATTGTCAAAGAGGGCGTTGGCGTCATTGTTTATATGCGACAGGAAGGGCGCGGCATCGGTATTTATAACAAAATTCACGCTTACCGTCTTCAGGATGAAGGTTGCGACACTGTTGAGGCCAATGAAAGGCTCGGATTCGCGGCCGATTTGCGCGAATACGGTATTGGAGCTCAAATATTGCTTGACCTGGGCATAAAGTCTATCCGGTTGCTGACCAATAATCCGCGAAAACTGGTCAGTGTTTCCGGATATCATTTAAAAATAAACGCCCGGGTTCCGATAATTATTGAGCCGCATCAGCACAGCAAAAAGTATTTGCAGACCAAAAAAGAAAAAATGGGCCATATGATTTAACTTTTTCCTGCAATAAATTGGAAAAAGACAATTATGATACTAGAATATAACGATTTAATATTAAGGAGACAGCAACATGAAAAGTTCGATTGGCAAGATATATGAAGGTACGCTTGAAGCAGGCGGACTCCGTTTTGGCATCGTTTGCAGCCGTTTTAATGATTTTTTTGTCAGCAAACTGTTGGACGGCGCGATAGATTCTATTGTCCGTCATGGCGGAAAAGCGTCAGATATTGAGGCGACCTGGGTTCCAGGAGCTTATGAACTGCCGTTCGCGGTGAAGAAAATGATTGCCATGAACCGTTTTGACGCAGTGCTTGCTTTAGGCGTGGTAATTCAGGGCGCAACGCCACATGCCGGCTACATCAACAGCGAAGTATCCAAAGCGCTGGCGCAACTCGGCATGGATTCCGGCGTACCGGTGGCTTACGGTTTAATTACCGCAGATAATATTGAACAGGCGATTGAACGCAGTGGCACTAAGGCCGGCAACAAAGGCGCAGATGCCGCCATCGCAGCAATTGAAATGGCCAATCTGGTCAAAAAACTTAAATAAGACATACCTCAAGGATATATCTCAATTATGGAGCATGACAAAAAAGGAACCCAGCTGCACGCCAAGCGTTTAGGCAGAGAGTTGGCAATGCAGTATCTTTTTCAATGCGATCTGGCAGAAGCAGACAGCAAAGAACCCATTAACTGGGAACTTTTTATTGAACAGGCATTTGCAGAACATGAACTGAAAGAAAACCGTCACTCCCGCAAAGGCGGCGAATATGCGGAAAAATTGATAAAAGGCGTTACCGACAACCAGGAACAAATTGACGCCGCCATTCTCGGACAGTCTGAAAAATGGGACTGGGAGCGTATGGCAGTGGTTGACCGCAATATTATGCGGGTGGCCGCTTATGAGATGCTATTCTCGGCGGATGTGCCGCCAGTGGTCAGCATTAACGAGGCCGTGGAAATCGCCCGCGACTACAGCGGCGAGAAGGCCGGTAACTTTATCAACGGCGTTTTGAACGGTATCAAAGGCACACTGAACCGGCCAGCCAGGAAAGCTGTAAAAGAACTATGAAATCTATTTTTTCAATTTTCAAACGAGGTCTGGAAAAGACTAAAACTTCTGTTGCCAGATCTATCGCCAGTGTATTTTCAGGAGAAAAGGCGTGGGACGAGACGACGTTTGAAGATTTGGAAGGAATGCTTATTTCCTCGGACTTCGGGGTTGCCGCCAGTTTAAGAATCGTTGCCGACATCCGCGACCGTTATCAACGTGGACTTATCAACACTTCCGCTGACATTTTTCATGTTGCCAAAGAGGATATCTGCAATATTTTCAATGTCAACCAACGCGAAATTAAATTTTCTCCGGCAGGCACGCCGACCGTTATTTTATTCGTCGGCGTGAACGGCAGCGGAAAGACCACCACCATCGGCAAGCTGGCGGCATTGTGGCAAAGCGAAGGCCGCAAGGTAATGCTGGCGGCATGTGACACCTTTCGCGCAGCAGCAGTTGAACAGCTCAAGCTGTGGGGCGAGAAGACCGGTTCGTATGTGATTTCAGCCATTCACGGCGCCGACCCGTCCAGCGTGGCGTTTGACGCGGTAAAAGCCGCAATGGCGAGAAATGCCGACATTCTGTTAATTGATACTGCCGGACGCCAACATACTAAAAAAGGGCTGATGGATGAGTTGTCAAAAATTACCCGGACCATCGACAAAGTATGTCCGGGAGCGCCGCACGAAGTCTGGTTGACAGTTGACGCCAGTCTGGGCGCGAATGCCATCAATCAAGCACGCGAGTTCTCCAAAGCCACCGAGGTTTCCGGATTGGTCATCACAAAACTTGATGGCACCGGCAAAGGCGGCATGGCGGTGGCTTTGCATCAGGAATTCAAACTGCCGGTATTTTTCATCGGCCTGGGAGAAAAACCGGAAGACCTTCAGCCGTTTAGCTCTGAGTTTTATGCTGACGCTCTGTTCGATGATAATAAAGATTTTGATTAATCTTACTATAAACGTGTTATCCCGCCGGGATAATAAAAAATTGAACAGTAATGAGATAAAGACTGTGATTATAAAGCCACGGCGAAGCGCCGATTAAGTTCTTTAACTATATTTTTGTGGAGATTGGTGTAGCGTCCTCGCTCTGCGAGGAGATTTGGTGTAGCGTCCTCGCTCTGCGAGGTCATTGGTGTAGCGTCCTCGCTCTACGAGGAGATTTGGTGTAGCGCCCTCGCTCTGCGAGGTCATTGGTGTAGCGCTCTCGCTCTGCGAGGTCATTGGTGTAGCGCTCTCGCTCTGCGAGGTCATTGGTGTAGCGCTCTCGCTCTGCGAGGTGATTGGTGTAGCGCCCTCGCTCTGCGAGGAGATTTTCCGGAAATACATGGCGTCCGGGACGGACGCAACTATTTGATAAACAAAATGTTTAAAACATATCAGTCTAAAACGAAAGATATTTAATTGTTTGCAGGAGGATTTGAAGTGAAGAGAAGTTGTATCTGGAAAACCATTTTAGCGACCGCAATTTTTTCATATTTGTTCAACATTGGCATTGCCATGGGAGGAAATCCTGACGTTTTGGCATTTGTGAAACAGGAAAACGGCAAACTGTGGAATTTATCTGCAAAAGATTTCACTCAAACCTGCGGCGGCGAAAAACTCTATAAGTGGAACAGTTCGAAACATCAGCAGTTGCGTTATTACGCCAAAAATCAGGCGCAGAAACTGACATTTTCCGGACACGGAATTTATGAAGCGCTGATTGACTTTAAAGATGGCAAACTGGAGCGGATTTATCTTTCCCTCTACAATCGCGGAGACGCGGAAAGACAACTGGATCGCAAGAGTTTTGAGGATTTGTTGGATGAAATTGAAAATAATATAAAAACTCTCACCGGCACAAAGCTTGAAGAGAAAAAAGAAAATATTGGCGGCGCCAGTCTCAAAGAAAAGACTTGGAACGGTAAAGATTTCTCTCTTGAACTTAAATGGAGCACATCCGGCTATAACCGGAAAACTTTTGCCGGAGAATTTATTTCCATTTACATTGTTCCTCCATCCGCAAACAGCGAAGAGAGCGGCTTGAAAGTAACAAAAAATATTCAGGGAAATTTAGCATCCAAGGTGATTATCGCCAAAAATGGAGATCATTATCTCGACGTTCCCATGGTTGACCAGGGGCAGAAAGGTTATTGCGTAGCCGCCGCCGCAGAACGGGTGATGAAATATTACGGTTCAGAAGCCGACCAGCATATTTTCGCTCAAATATCGAAAACTTCGGCGGAAAACGGGACCGACATTAGAATACTGGTGAAAGCCATGAGAAAAGTTGGTGTCAGTCTCGGCGCGACAATTAAAGATTTGTATCTGAACAAAGATTTTACTTCTGAATCAGATTTTCAAAAAATGATTTCAAAATACAATCAGATGGCAAAAAAAGAGAAAAAAGACAAGATTCGACTTGATGATTATGCTATAAACTTCGGAGAATATCGGTTTTATAATTACGGCGCCATGTGCAAGGCGATTAATCCTGAAGTATATACAAAACTGAGAACCGTAAAATCCAAATCCGATTACAACCGTTTCCAGGACAATGTCAAATCATATATCGACAAAGGCAACCCCGTTTTATGGGGCGTTATGCTCGGAATCATTAAAGAGGAAAAACTTCCGCAAGTGCTCGGCGGACACATGAGATTGATTAACGGTTATAATGAAAAAGACGACACCATTGTTTATACCGATACTTGGGGACAAGGGCATGAGCACAAAAAAATGAGTTGGAAAAACGCCTGGGCAATGACTACCTTCGCTGCGGTTTATTTGCCGAAAAAATAAACCTAAAAAAAGCAGTCGAGTTAGTGTGCCGTGGATGTGTTGTGATTTTGATCGCCGCTGTGGCCACCACTGCAAGTTTAAAATCGCAATTCAGACATGGTGCAATGACCAACCCGGGGGGTTGAACACGCATTTTCGGCGGCTCAGGGAAAATAACTTTCAGTTATTTTTAGATATATCGGAACATGTTTATTTTAAACAATATAAATAAAAACTAAAGTTCAACTGCTTTTTTTAGGATAAAAGTTTTACACTATGAATCATACAGAATACATGAAGCTGGCAATCAAGCTGGCGGAATCAGCCTGGGGAATGACCAGTCCCAATCCGCTGGTAGGCGCAGTAATTGTCACAGACGGACAAATTGTTGGTCGCGGCTATCATCATCGCGCCGGAGAACCTCACGCCGAAGTGAATGCCTTGCGTGATGCCGGAACTTCCGCCGCCGGAGCAGATATTTACGTTACCCTGGAACCATGTTCAACTCACGGACGCACCCCGCCCTGCACTGAAGCAATTATTCAATCCGGCATCAAACGCGTTTTTATCGGTTCAACCGACCCCAATCCGGCGCATGCCGGAAAAGGTGCGCAAATTCTCAAGAAAGCCGGGATTGAAGTCTTCTGCGGAATTGAAAAAGAGTTATGCGACCGCTTAAACGAAGCTTTTTTTAAATGGATTACTCTGAAAAAACCTTTTGTCATCCTCAAAATGGCCATGACGCTTGACGGAAAAATCGCCACTGCCGACGGCGAATCAAAATGGATTACCGGTCCGGAAGCCAGAGCCAGAGTACAACAGCTTAGAAAATGGGCGGATGCAATTATGGTCGGCGGCGAAACTGTCCGCCGGGATTGTCCGTCTTTAACCGTGCGTGATGAGCCGGAATGGTTGCGGCAGCCTGAAAGAATTATCGCATCCCGGACATTTTCTCCGGAAGAACTGCAAGAATATTTCCCGGAAGGCAATAAACCGCAAATAATTTCCGCCTCCAGCCCGGCGGAATGGAATAATATCCTGCTGCAACTCGGCGAAAAACAGATTACCGCATTGTTGATTGAAGGCGGCGGCGAGCTGGCGGCAGAAGTGTTACGCGCTGGTATTGTAGATCAAATCGAATTTCATATCGCGCCGAAAATTCTTGGCGGGCGCGACAGCCGCACGGTAGTCGGCGGCAAGTCCCCAATGTCCTTGGCGGAAACGTTGCAACTCTCCCGAGTCAAAGTTGAAACTGCCGGCCCAGATATAATTATTTCCGGCTACCTGAAATAATATTCAGACTAAAAACAGGATTGCTAAATTGATGAAGAAAAACGGAGAGTATAACAGTGATTTTTTTTCAACATTTGCTGAGTGGTTGTGTATTGCACTTATTTTGATTTGTGTTGGTGCATTAATTTATCTTAATGTGTGTGAAACCTCTGTAGCTGAAGTTTCCAGAGTCGCTCAGGAACTTGTTCCAGGGATGCGAAAAGATCTTGCGCCTGAACACCGGGAACAAGTTACTTTTGTCGCTTTATCTTTAATCAGTCCAATAATCTGTATTGCGATTATCTATATTTGCCGAATATTCAAATTTAAACTCAAACAAAACTTGCCGGAACGACGTATGACTGGCTGGATCATCGGCATGAATATTTTCATCTTAACATTAGCCGCAACCTGTTTTCTCGGAAAACGTCAATTTATGTATATGCTGTTTACTCCAATATGGGAAAATTATTTTTTATTGGCGCTTGTCATGTTGTTGTCCATGATGATGATTTATGTGTTATTACGGTTCGATTTGCATTCTGTCAAACACAAACTTTTTTGTTTTCTGTTGTTTTCAATTCCTTTAATTCAAATTTTTTGCTGTCGGCTATATACGCTGGACAGAATTGACATGAACCAGGAAACATTCCATTTAAATATCATTGCATACGCCATATCCCAGGCAGTTGCTGGAGCGTCAGACTATCATCAATATGGTTTTTACGCCAGAATGCTGACTCCAGTTTTTAAAGTTATCAACCCATCAATATTTAATATTTCGGTGGTCATGGGCATATTGTTTTTTATTGCCTGCCTGGCGATTTACCGGGTAATGTTAAGATGCATAAAAAACAAAATCCTGATTCTTGGATTTGCAATTATTTTGTTTTTTACGACAGGTTCATGGGGCTTCCTTCACCTGTCAGAGAATTTGCAAATGGATCCTTATTACGCATATTATCCGATACGATTTATTTGTCCTGCATTGGCTCTAATGTTATTTTGCTACCTCTCTTCAACACGTCCCAAGAGATATTTGATGGTTTCATGTGGAGCAGTCGCAGGAATCAGCTTGTTCTGGAACTTAGATTCGGGCCTCTCAATTGTTGGCGCTTTCGCAGCGACAATGCTTTTTCAAGTTTTTTTTTCCAGCAATCGACGTACTGTTGCAAAACAGTTTTTGGCAGTCAGTATTTCTGGAGTTTGTACAATCCTGACATTATTGACATTACTCAGCATTCAACAGGGAAGTATTCTGTCGCCACAAGAGTCATTGAAATACATTCAGATTTTTTCTTCTGTCGGCTTTATGATGCTTCCAATGCCGGGCTTACCGGCGTCATGGTGTTTTTTTACAGGAATATATCTTTTAGGTCTGCTCATCGGACTGCGTTCATTTATGGCCGGACGGTTTGAGCCATGGGCAAAAATGTCTATTTTTCTGTCAGTTCTGGGAATTGGTCTGTTTACTTATTATCAAGGCAGATCGCATATTTATAACCTCCCAACAGTAATTTGGCCATCTTTATTGTTGTTGTTCATCTATACCGACCGCATCATCAGGCTGATTAAGCTAAAATTGATTAATTCATGGTTTAAACTATTGTTGTTGCCTGCCGTACTTTTCATGGTGTGTTCAATAGTAACCTTCGCTTGCGATTTTAAAATGATTACCGCTGGTATTAAACGCACATTCCGTGGAATCGCCGAAGTGGGGAATGTGAATCCGTTGGAAGCAAATATCCGGTTTATTCTGAAAAATGCCGGGGACAAGAAAATGGTTAATATATTGAGTGACATGCAGGGCATATATTATGCAGAAACGGGATTGCGAGCGGGAATTAGCGATTTCGGTATGATTGAAACGCTTCTAAAAAAAGATCAGGCTAGAATTGCCAGTGAATTGTTCAAAGCAAAATATCCATTATTTATCTCTGTTCCGCCCGGCTTTGCTTCTAAAGTCCCTCCTTGGGCGCATAAACTATACCGACTTGACGCAATAAGCAATGACGGATTACTATTCTATTTCACCCCCAAAATCACACGAAAAAGCGCGTTGAATATTACGGAGTAAATGCATGATGACCAGTTATTGTCTGTCTCATTTGTTTTACCGTGACTTGTGCCACTGAATAGTTTTTTGCAACGCTTCCCGGATACTGTAATTCATAGATAGATTTAATTCTTTTTGGGCTCTGCCGGTGTCTGGAACATAACGCATTGGCAAAACTCCAGACTGTGCCTGCTGCATTGTAGAAATTTCATTTTCTCCACCGCAACAACTATTTACTTCAGTTGCAAGGTCAGCAATGGATATTGCCTGTTCCGATCCAACATTGTAAGCCCGTCCATTCTGTCCGTTTACAAGAATTGTCCAAAGCCATACCGCCAAGTCCGCAGCGTACATATACGAACGAAAAGGCGTGCCATCCTCTTTGATAATGATGTGTTTACCGGCAAGACAGTCCAAGATAAAATTGCCAACGGCGAAATGCGCATCCAGCGGCAACCAAGGGCCAACAAACGCAAAACAGCGGGCAATGGCTACCGGCTGCCCGGATTCAATACACAACTGCTCGGCCAACAACTTTCCGCGTCCGTAGGCGGTCACCGGCTGTCCAATATAATCTTCAGGAATACATTCCAATTCCGAAGGCTGAATGCCATAAATTGCGCCGGAGCTCACGAAAAGCATTTTGTCAAAATTCATCTGCAGAATCCGTTGAGTTCCATCAACAATTACTGATGTCATTTCTTCCGGCTGTTCCCTGTCCAATTTTGCGCTGGCTTCCGTTGCCGCATGAATCACATAGTCAAAATAAACTGTTGGAAGGCTAAAACTGCGAATATCGCCATCGATAAAAATGATTTCTTTAAACCCACAAAATTCCGGATATTCCGACAGAAATTTCTCTGAATTACGCGATAACACGGTCAGTGTTGCGTCAAGCCCGTACTGACGGTTGAACAGAACAAAACTTTTCAGCAACCATTTACCGAAAAATCCGGTGCCGCCGGAAAGAAATATCTGTTTGCCGCGTAATTTATCCTGTAAAGACGAAAGACGTTGAATGGTGTCTATCAAATCTTCACTTGGGATTGTTTTATTCATTTGATTATTAATCGTTGTCGAAATTTATTTTCTCATCTTCAATTACTAACGGATGATTTTTTACCTGGGTCAGGATTGCCCCGACATATTCTCCGACAATACCAATAAAAATAAGCTGCATTGCAGAAAAGAAAAATAATCCTACGACCAGCGGAGCCAATCCGAGGTTAAACGTATCCCAGAACAGTAATTTATAAATCAGATAGCCAAGTGCAATCATCA
>JBAYVM010000065.1:0-9905 GCA_041674645.1 Victivallaceae bacterium
AGAACATTGTGAATTCTTTTTTCAATCCGTTGCTTCGCGGCATTAAATTCCGCAACCGGTTTCTTATTTTCAGCCGCTGAAAGAAAATTTTTCATTGCCTCTGAAGAGCCAATAATCGTTAAATCGGTGCGGTATTCCTTTAAATACATCTTCATAATTTCAGATTTCAAATCCAATGACTCCGCCAGGCAGCGCTGTTCATTTTTATACAGATTATCTTTCATGTAGCCAAAGGCAAAAATAGAAATAACGGTAATTGCCAGTAAAAACACCGCAAGGATGGAAAATATTATTTTAAGCGAAAGGTGAACCTTCATTAGTCTCTCCGTATCATATAACAATCAAGCTTATCAAAAACAACTAAGGAATTGGAACGCAATAACCAGTTTAGTTTTCGCCAGTCATTGCGCATTGATTTTTGGGTTGCTTGAGCGAAGCATACCAGCGGCATGTAACAATCAAGCATCACAAAAAACATCCGGAAGAACCGGGCAAAGCACAAGTTATGTTGTGACAGTTCCTAACTTAATTACTGTTTTTTCTTTACAGATGGCGGCATCGGGAAAATATTCTGTGATTTACACTTTGGACAACGATATTTTTCTTCCCTGATTTTTTCATATTCTTCCGGCGGCATGTTTGGGTCTTCCTTGATTTCCGGAGCTGCAAAAATCATTTTGCAGTCGCTGCATTTCATACAATCACCCTCATCTCCGCCACATTTCGGACATTTAGCCTGATTAATATCAAATAATCTTTTTTGTTCAATGAGCTTACATTTTTTACAAATCACAACGTGCATCGGACCTTCAGAAACTGCTACCGGCGCTTTCCCGTCCGCAAACAATCGATATGCAGTCATGCCGATGACAGCGGAAACAAGGCCAATCAAAATACCGACAATGATAATCTTCCAAAACGTTTTTCTATCCAGCGAGAATATTAAATTCATCAAACTGCCGGCATGCTTGTTGCCCAGTCGCTTAAACATAGCAAAACTATCGAGGTTTTTCTTCGCCTTATTAAGGTCTTTCTCAACCTTTTTCAAATCGCGGCCATGCAAGACATCGTCCATATGCAATGGAATCACGCCTTCATCATGTATCACGCCGGCTTCAGTCTTCGACGCTTTGTTTTTCGGAAGGCCTTTAGTGCTGATTCCCGCCAACGCCAGTTGAGCGTCACGAGATTTCAGATAGTCCAGCAGATTTCCGAAAACATCAACCAGTTCCTGAACCGAAGGACGATTCTTCGGACTTTTTTCAAGCATTGCCCGGAGGGTGTCGGAAAAATACTTGGAAATAGACGGGTTATAGTCAGTCAAAGGTGACGGCACCAAGTTAACCTGACGAAACATTCCGACCGAAGGCCGGTCGGAGTCGAATGGATTATCACCGGTTACCGCCTGATAGATTGAAATACCCAGACTGTAGATATCACTTTTCGCGGAAAGGTCTTCTTCCAGCGTAAGATATTCAGGAGAAATATAAGCCGCAGTGCTCCAAATTTCCGCATTCAGCGGCATCGTCGCGGAATTACGTGGCACTACAACTCCGAAGTCGGCCAATTTATAATTATTGTCCCCGCATAGAATATTTCCCGGCTTGATGTCAAGATGGACAATACCATATTCTTCAAGAGCTTTAAGCCCCAGCATAGCATCGTATCCCAGCGCCACCCCTTCCAGTTCAGAAAGGTTACGACTCTTCAACTGATTCAACAAGCAACCGCCAGGGGCGTATTCCATCACCACATATACCCGGTCTTTAAATTGACCAATATCAAACACTTTAATAATATATGGGGAATCCACCTCCATCATTCGTCGGGCGCCATCCAACAAAGGGCCGGCAACGTCCTCGGACGCAAAATTCTCCTTCAACAACTTCAACGCGACCTGCCGGTTGCCGTTGATAATATCAGTCGCCAGGAAAACCGCAGAATGCGCCCCGTATCCTAAAACCCGTTCAATACGATATTTACCAACAAAAACCGTTTTATTTTTCACCAGGTCAAAATCACTCTTGTGCAGCGCGGAAATACCCAGTGAGGTTTTCAATTTAGCCATTAAATGGGCTTCTTTTACCGGCTTGACCATATAATCGTCAGCTCCGGCATTCAAACCTTCAATAATGTCATTCTCTTCATCGAGCGCCGAAACAATAATAATCGGAATCGACACGCCTTCCGGATGTCTTCTTATTTCGCGACAGGCATCCAGACCATCCATAACCGGCATATCGACATCCAGGATTACCAGGTCAACTCTGTCGGCCAGAAACGCGGCAACCGCCTCTTTCCCGTCATTACAGGATACGACATCATGCCCCATGAAAGAAAGCATACTTTCATAAGACTTTCTTACGACATGACTGTCATCAGCTATTAGTATTTTTGCCATAATGTCCTGCTCCGGAAAAGTTAATATGGGGTTCCCATTTTATAATGACCTTCAATCTCTTTTGCCGACAACGCCCGGTTGTACATGACAAACTCATCCATAAAACCGTTAAAATAATTTCGCATTCCAGCGCTGGCTTCGAACGGATTCTTGCCATTATTGCTATATGCTCCAATGTTCATAAATGCCTGAATCATTTTATTCGATGGAACAGATACCGCCGTTGGCCCCATAAGTTTGCCGTTCAAATAACACTCCACGGCTTTGCCTGCGCGATTAACCACTGCCACATGATACCACATTCTAACCTCCGGCAACGGGCTGGTCCACGCTTTATTTTTTCCGCCAAAACAAGTACGGATTCTTCTATTCGCCCGAATATTAACATTGTACTGGCTGTTGTTGCCGGTAAGCGCCCTCGACTTTCCAAACAAATACTGATCTCCGCTGAAAACATTGAATTTCACCCACATCGCCACGGAAAAGTCATCTTTGGACGGATCAAAATTAGTATTGTAGGTTCCTGGGATGAAGACATAATCGGTAGTTCCATTGAACAGCAAGGCATTTTTAAACTTCCAGCGCCCGCCGCCAGAGACCCACTCAGGAGAGCTTTGCACCGGATTAGTATTGGGATTGACGTATGACATGTTCATTAAAATGCCGCTGTAATCAGTTGGATTATAGCCGTTGGCAACGCAACCGGCAGCGCCGTTGTAAAGCGCGGCGCGATAGCGGCCTTTATACTTTACCGTGTAATCGGGAGCTTCAAAATTATAATTAATCAAGGCATCAGGGTCGCGGTTGATTTGAGCGTTAAATGCTATCGCCCGCATATATTTGGCCCGTTCACGCGCCATCGATATCGCTGGAAAAGTCATCCCGACCAATATCCCGATAATGGAAACAACTAAAAGCATCTCCACCATCGTAAAATGACTGTATCTGCGACCTCTCCTCACTGCGACACCTTTTTTGTTCTGTTACTGTTCAATATGTTCTAGATTCTAAATAAATTATCTCGTTGTCTCCACCTTATCAAGCAGGCAAATAAAAAATATATAACAAACGGCTCAAATCAAGATTAAAAACTTCGCGGATAACTGCCGAGAATTTTGAAGAACGAACATTTCTTCTCCAGTAATTCAGACGCTCTAAGTAATTTTTCATCATTCCGGTGACCGAGCAGATCTATAAAAAAACAATATTCCCAATTACTGCTTTTTATTGGACGGCTTTCAATCATAGTCATGGTAATTTCTTCGTCTTTGAACGGCTTTATGCAGTCGTAAAGTGCGCCGACTTTATCTTTGATCGCAAAACATATTGAGGTTTTATCATCGCCAGTCGCGATTGTTGACTGGTTGCCGACAATCATAAACCGGGTAGTATTATTGCTGAAATCTTCAATATTTTCAGCAATAAAATTCATTTGGAACATTTCAGCGGCAATCGCCGGGGCAATGGCTGCCGCGCCCTCTTCCGCTGCGGCAAGCGCCGCCGCCCGGGTGTTACTGCCCGCTTCAACCTGCTCAATTCCGGGAAAATTTTCCTGCAAATACTGTCGGCATTGTCCAAAAGTTTGAGGGTGGCTGTAGATTCTGGTGATTTCATTCCGCGCATGCCGACTCATCAGATTGTGATGAATCCGCAAATTTAATTCTGCACAAATGCCAACAGTTGACATCATTAACGTATCCAGCGTATAATTGACCGCGCCTTCTGTCGAATTCTCAATCGGCACGCAACCGTAATCCGCCCGTCCGGTTTCAATGTCTTTAAACACTCCGGCAATACTCGCGGTCGGATGATATTCCACACTGTGTCCGAATTTAGCTAATGCAGCCTGATGGGTGAAAGTCCCCTCCGGTCCCAGAAATGTAACTTTCAACGGCATTTCCAATTTCAACGCTCCGGACATTATTTCCCGGTAGATGGCGCGCAGAATATCTTCCGTCATCGGCCCTTCGTTAAATTCAGACAATTTCTTCAGAAGCGCTTTTTCACGCTCCGGCACATAAATTGACAAAGCATTGTCTTTTTTCCATTTTCCAACCTCCTGAACATACCGGTAACGTTCATTAATCAAGCTGACAATCTGCCGGTCAAGATGTTCAATTTTTTCTCTAAGCTTATCCAGCGCCATGAGTATCCCCGTATTTTTATCCTGCGTTACAGAAAACATGAAAACAATAATCTAAATTTCGCAGGTTTCAAGAACAACAGCCGGTTTATACGCGGATTATCTGTTCCAGTTGCCGTTTTATTTCAGCCGCCGGTCGCAATCCGACAAATTCTGGCTCAAAAACATAGTCCGCCATTTGAAATTACCTTTTAAGAATATAGACTTATTACATTTATATATTGCAAAAACAGGGAATTAAATGAAACCGGGTTTTCTGAAATACAACAGTCTGCTGTTCGCCGCGTTAACCACGCTGCTCCTATTGTCGTCATGCGCCACGCCCAAACTGGTCAAACCAATTCAACCGGTATCGGTAGAAATGCAGGAGCTGGCAAAAGAGTTCAAAGCCGCCATTTCCGGTTCAAAAGAAACCGGCGTGGTGTTAACTGGCAGCTCAATTGATTTTTATGAAGAGATTCCAGAAGAACTTGCTTTACGCCTCAGCATGCTGGGCATCGGCAGGACGTATTTAAAAATCGAGCCGGAAACTCTTGATGACGACCAGACGGCCGATAATCTCCACGGAATAATCGCCGCCTTGAGCCGCAAAAACATCCAATCCAATTTTATTATCAGCGATTACCTCTTTTATGCATCGGGCATAACCCACGACTCACTTCAAGAGTATCCTGACGGCAAAGCGGTAATTCATGAAACGGCGAAACGCATTATGCGGTTCAACCGCCAGGCGGACGAAGACGGAGAAAAAATTTCCGGCGTAACCCTCATCGTCAATCCGCACCGGATTCGACCGGATGGAGCGGACACGCCACGCGGTCTGCTGTACGCCTGGAACGATAAAAGTTACGGCAAAAGCATGGACAACGATATGCTCATGCGTCAGTCTTTCGACATTATCCAGCAATTGACGACCGAACTGGAATCGTTGCCGCTTTCAGTGGAAATAGCCAATTTTTACCACGACCAGACAGTAGCCGGAAAACTTTCAATCGGACAAGTCAATGATTTTCTGAAACACAGCCAGTACCTGATTATTACCGCTTTTGATAAAAGCTCGAAACAGATTGTCGCCAGAGCCGCCGAGGAGTTAAAAAAATGCCAAAGCCCAAACAGCATCGTCGTCGGTGTAAGAACCGACAGCAGACTGTTTGGCGACTACACGGAAGCACAATCATTAAGCCGGAAAAAATGGAAAGCATTTGCGAAATCGGTAAAAACTGTCGTCAGCCGTTGCAGCAAAGATTCCGCCTTCCGGGGCATCTGCTTCTATTCGTTCGACGGGTTGGAACAAGTTTGGGAAAGAGAATAAACTGTCACAATACACCGGCATAATTATGTCGGAGAAAAACATTACGGAGAATAATAATGCGTTGTCCAGAATGCAGTTGTCTTGATGATAAAGTTGTGGATTCACGTGCCGTAAAAGAAGGCGCTGGTGTCAGACGCCGCCGGGAATGCCTGAATTGCGCGCACCGTTTCACCACCTACGAAGGCATCATCCAGGCTGAACTTAAAGTTATTAAGAAAAACAATATCCGCGAAGATTTTGATAAGGACAAACTGCGGCAGGGCGTGGAAAATGCTTGTTACAAGCGCCCGATTAATTCTGAAGATATTGACCGGATAGTCGAAGATATTTACGGATCGCTACAACGGGATTATGACAAGGAAGTATCCAGTGCGGAAGTCGGACGCCGGGTAATGGAAGCCTTGAAAATGGTTGACCAGGTCGCCTATGTCCGGTTTGCCTCCGTTTATCGTAAATTTAAAGATGTTGAAGAGTTCATCGAAGAAATCAGGGCGCTCAAATAAACCATGATTAAACTTGCAAATAATTCCATTATGCTGCTGGATTACAACGGAGTAATCAGCTCCTTTGAACCGGACAGCCTTCAAGCCAAAATCATCCGGTGCTTTATTGCCGCCGGGCTCGGCGAAAGCTGGATTGCCGAAGACATCACTATGGCAGTGGAATTCGCGCTCGAACACAGCACCCGGGAAAACCGGATTTTCACCCTGTCAGAAATCAATTCAACCGTGGTAAAAATCCTGGGCGACACCGGCTTTCCGGAAGTGGCCGACATCTACCAACGCGGCAATGTCTGTTCCAAAATAACCTATAATGCCGAAGCTGACACCGTTTCTAAATTAATTTCCAAGCATCTCGGCCTTTCCGGACGCCATCTCGAAGTTCTCACCGGAAAAGTCCTGCACTCCACGCGCAAACTGGATATAACTACCGCTCCGCCAACGCTTTTCGTAGAACTGGCCAAATATTATGAAACCGAAGAATTCGCCTGCGAAAGCTTGGATGCAATCAATCTGCCCAAATGGCAACAATCGTCGCAATGGCTGGTTACCCGCGAGGCGATTTATGAACAATTACGTCCGGAAACATGTAAACTTCTCGATGCCAATTTAATCCGGATGTCCGCCGTCAGCCGGTTGTTTCCAGCCGTTAAATTGACCTTCATGATTTCCGACTTTGCGCGTTTTCGCGAACTTACTCCGCCACTGACAGAAATGATTTTAATCCCCTATCTCTACTCCGTCGGCAAAGCGCTCAACGACTGCGCCGCCGTCGCCAGCAACCTTTGCCGAAAAAACACCAATCAGGAACAAACCGGACTGCCGGTATTTCTGACTATTCCGGATATGTCCGGCTTCGCCATACAAATGCTCGAAGCGTCCTGGCCGGAAGCGGAAAACGATTGCCGCGAAATGCTCTCCCCAATCCGGGAAGCGCTTTCAAATTCACTGTTTAAACTGAAAATGAATTAAACGAATACCGATGCAAAAGAAAATTTCATATCAGGATGTGATTAAAACTTTGAAGCTGGAGCCGCTGACAATTGAAGGCGGATCCTTCCGCGAAACCTACCGTTCGCAAACTCCGGCTCAAGATGCCAGTCGCACTTGCGGCACCTCAATTTATTACCTGCTCCATGCCAAAAACATTTCCGCCTGGCATCGAGTGGAGAATGATGAAATATGGCTGTATCACGCCGGAACTCCGGCAGTTCAACTGCTGCTTTTTCCTGATGGTTCCTGGCAGGAACGCGTTATCGGCATCAATCTTTCTGCCGGACAAACTCCGCAAAGCTTGATTCCCGCCGGAACCTGGCAAGCCGCAACATTGCTTGACCAGTCGCCGGACAGCTGGGGCCTTTTTGGCGCAGTAGTATTTCCCGCATTTGAATACCGGGATTTCACTGCCGGCAACAGCGCAGAATTGTGTGCTGCTTATCCCGAAGCAGCAGAACGGATAAAACAACTCAAACTGTAATCGTTGAGGAAAATGTCGACATGTCAGACAAAAAATATATCGTCATTGTGCAATGCGAGATTGTCAAACAGCGTTGCTCCGGATATTTTTGCGAAAAAGCTTTCAATGAACGTACCGGCGGTTTCGCCGGTTATCCGGCAGATAAAACTTTTCGCACGCTGTATATGACTTGCGGCGGCTGTTGCGGCCGGGCAACGCACCGCAAACTCGACCATCTCATCAGAAAAATCGGAGTCAAAGAAAATATCGACCGCGGCGAAATTGTGGTGCATCTTTCTTCATGTATTACCCGCGACAACTATCACGGACCGCAATGCCCGCACATCAACTACCTGAAAGAACTCATCGCCAAACTGAACTTGGATGTCATTGACTGCACCACTATCAGTACAAAAGCTGAAGAACGCCGTCAGGCTGGCATCTACAAATCAAACACCTCTGAACTTTGTTAATAACCGTGTTCAGATTTTGATTACGTTGTAGATGATAAATCCAATATAGAGCAACAAAAATACCGCGCCTTCCAGCCGTGTCAACCGCCAGCCTGTGCGCATGAATAACAACAGCAACGCGCCGCAGGCAATCATAATCGGAATAATTACGTAAAGCATTTCCCTGCCAACCGGCACGGGATTAATCACCGCGCACAATCCCATAATCAATACCAGATTGAAAATACAACTGCCGATAATATTTCCCAAAGCAATCGCCCGGCGTTTTTTAATGACACTGCCAATTGTTACCGCCAACTCCGGAACTGAAGTTCCGAACGCCACCACCGTCGCCGCGATTAACGCTTTGTTCAATGCAAGTTTTTCCGCCACCCAAACCACATTGTCCACCAACAGTTTTGCGCCGAAAAAAATCATTACCAGACCAATAATCAACGCCACCCAGGCGCGAGCGGAAGATTTGAAAACATCTTCCGGAATTTCCCCTTCCTCAAGCTCTTCCAGCGAATCCCGGTGCGTGAACAGAAAATACATGTACAGACCCATCAAAGCCAGCAACATCACACCGCTCACCATCCCCAGCCTGCCGTCTTCAATAAAACTCATTCCGCCTACCAGAAAAAATATTCCGAGCATGAATGTTACATCGCGCTTCACCACAACTTTCGGACAGTCAATGCCGCCCATCAACAGAATGCCAATGCCAAGAACTAGCGAAATATTGGTAATATTGCTGCCGATAAGGTCGCCGATAACAATTTCTCCCACGCCTTTCACCGACGAATATACGTCTGTGGCGAATTCCGGCATAGAAGTTCCAATGCTGACCAGCGTCAAACCAATCACAATTTCCGGAATTTTGTACAAACGGGCAATCTGCGCCGCGCCTTCAATAAACAGGTCGCTGCCTTTAATTAATATCGCCAGTCCGAGAATAAATAACAAAATATTGGCTGAAAGATAGCCGGAGGCAAAAACAGGCAATTCCATAAGTGTTCCTTCTTGATAGTTTTAAAAGATTGCTTTCTGAAAATTTATAATTGTTGGTTTTTCCGGTTATAATAATGGGTGAGGATAATATCAGTCAAAACCAGCAAACCGTTTATGGCATAAAGAAAAAACACCCAGTTCCAGCTGTAATATATTTTATGCAGGCAGCCGGATATATACCCAATAAAAACCAGATAAAGGAACGGAAGACTCTTGCCGACCGGATTTTTGGCTTTCCAGGTTTTATAAATGGCCAGCGGCCAACTGGCTCCGAAGCAAATCATCATTACAGATTCGAAAACACTAAGATGTGTCATAAAAATTTGTCCTTTATAAATTTATTTTTAAACGGATTTTAAAACAGCCGGCAGAATTGTCTTCAACACGTTACCTGCTTAAAACCGTTGACCGCGTTTTGCGCCATTTCACGCAGAAAACTAGCGTCCGATGCGCTTATCATTTCCGGCACATAACCAATCTCGGAGACCGGGCGTTCATACAGGAAGGCAAACCAGACACATGCCTGCAAGTATTCACCGCGCTTGTTTAAATGAATCGTATCGCGAGCCAGTTCCATTTCTCCCGATTCCGCGTTTTTACGCCACCAGATGTTGCCGACCACATCTCCCG
>JBAYVM010000066.1:0-9847 GCA_041674645.1 Victivallaceae bacterium
CCAGGATATTACCCGTTGCTCATCAAAAAAAATATCATTTTGCTTAAGCGCTTGTTTATAGCCGCAAAAACGACCAAAGACATTTTCGCTCTGCCTGCCAACAAAAGCAATATTTTTGTGCCCAAAACTAACTAAATATTCAATTGCTTCAGTCATTCCTAAACATTCATCGGAGATAACACTATTTGTTCCACATGAATACTCCTTCGCATTTAAAAGGATGTATGGTTTAAGATTTTTCTGAGCTATGGCAATAATACTCTTCAAATTCTTATATGGCAAAAGAATAATGCCGTCTAACGATGGATTAGATATTCTTTCAATACAAAACTCCGTCTCATCAACATCTTTAGGAATAGTTAAAAGCAATAATTCATTTTTCTTATTCACTTCATCAGTTATCCCTTGAATCATTCGCACAATTCCCAAATACTCTATAATTGAGTCAAAGTAGAACTGTTCAGGAAGAAAAAGCACTATCTTATTAAATTTACGATTATTCTGCTGACCTCTTACAAAAGTACCTTTGCCTCGATGACGATATAGATGCCCATCTTTAACCAATTCATTCACTGCGCGTATAGCAGTATGACGACTAATGGAATATTTTTTTGTTAAATTATTTTCAGTATAAAATTGTTGATTAGGAGTCATTATTTTTAGTTCATTTTTAAGAATGTTTCTCAATTGATGATAAATAGGAATAGGACTGTTGCTGTCGATTACTAATGATTCTTTTACTGCTTCCATAATCTATTAATCTCTTTTATGAATTTGTACGGTCAACCTGTCTTCTTAGTAAGAATAATGCCGTCTTGTTGTATTGTCAATACTAGAAATAAAAGATTTACTACTTTTTTATTCCATTTTTTATTCCCAATGCAAAAATACGAGTAGCTTCGCCGAAAAGTTAACATTTTTGCGTTACAGCAAAGCCCTAAAAATGAAATCAACTTAGAATGCACTGGACAACCCTATGGAAATTCTTTCGATTAAAATAATCTAAATTTATTTAGCAGACTTTTTGATTAAATCTTATTGATTGACAAAACAACGCGTCAAAAATTAATGCGCAACATCTTTGGACAAACTCACGTTTTATATAAAAGATGAAACCCTGACGCAAAATCGGATTTACGGCGACGGCTCGTTTTGCAACCGCTTACTGCTCCGCTATTTTCACTTTTTCACAAAATTGCAATTCCCCACAAACGCACAACATGTAGTGTTATTTGTTTTATAATATACCTTATTTTGTTGAAAAATGATTTGCGCTGACGCGGAGTATGATTATATTTAGCTTTCACCGCCCATAATTGCGGCAAGTTGTTTCAAGACAAAAAACCAGACAAATTTAAAACTTTCAAACAGGCAAAGGAAAAACAATGACGAAGGCAAAAGCGGATAAGGGTCAGGAAAAAGACGTTGCAAAAGATATCGGACTGGATATTTGGAATCGCAAATACCGATACAACGGGGACGGCGCAGCGCCTGCGGATTCATGTTATGAGGACATGTGGAAGAGAATAGCCCGCGCAGCGGCGGCACAAGAGACAAAAAAAGAAATTTGGGAACAGAAATTTTACGGAATACTTGAAGATTTCCGATTTTTGCCGGGCGGACGCATTACCGCCAACGCGGGAACTCAACGCTCAGAAGTAACCATGTTCAACTGCTACGTGATGAACAAGATAGAGGATTCCATCGAAGGTATTTTTGACACCGTCAAAGAAGCTGCCATGACTCAAAAACAGGGCGGCGGAGTTGGCTTTGATTTTTCCACTTTGCGTCCCCGCGGTTCAAAAATTCGCGGCTGCGATGCTGAATCTTCCGGCCCCATCAGTTTCATGCAGGTAATGGATTCCACCTGCCGGACAATTATGAGCGCTGGACAGCGGCGTGGCGCGCAAATGGGCGTGATGCGCTGCGACCATCCGGATATTGAAGAATTCATCACTGCGAAGCGTAATAACGCGGCAATGCAGATGTTTAACCTGTCTGTCGCCATCACCGACAAATTCATCAGTGCGGTAAAAAATCACGAAGACTGGGAACTGGTTTTCGATGGCAAAGTACACAAAACGATTCATGCGGCTGAGCTCTGGGACATGATTATGCGTTCCACTTATGATTTTGCCGAGCCCGGCTTTATTCTTATTGACCGCATCAACTCGATGAACAACCTCTACTATTGCGAAGAAATTTGCGCGACTAATCCGTGCGGTGAACAACCGCTGCCGCCATACGGCGCCTGTCTGCTGGGTTCAATTAATCTGACCAGGTTTGTTTCCAACCATTTTACGAAAAAAGCCGAAGTTGACTTCAAAGGTATCGCAGAAGTAACCAAAATTGCCGTGCGTTTTCTCGATAATGTAATTGACATCAGCAGATATCCGCTGGAACAACAACGCCTTGAGGCCATGTCCAAGCGGCGCATGGGAATAGGCATCACTGGACTGGCTGACCTGTTCCTGTTCATGGGGCTTCGCTACGGTTCAGAAGCATCACTGACGCTGGCGGAAAAAATCATGCAAACCATCACCTGCGCCGCCTACGAATCAAGTGTTGAAATCGGCCAGGAAAAAGGAACCTTCCCGTTATTCGACGCAGAAAAGTATTCCGCAGGAAAGTTCATCAAAGGACTGCCGGAAGAGTTGCAGCAATCCATTCGCAAGCACGGACTGCGCAATTCGCACCTGACTTCAATCGCCCCTACCGGCACCATCAGTCTGCTGGCAGGTAATGTTTCCAGCGGACTGGAACCGGTTTTTGCTTTCTGGTATACCAGAAAAATCCGCAACAGTCACGAAAATGATGTAACGGAAATTGAAGTTACCGATTATGCCTACCGCAAATATCGTGAATTTATCGGCAAAGAACATATTGATGACAGTATGCTCCCTGACTACTTTGTCGCCACTGACGCGGTCACTCCGAAAGAACACATTGGAATCCAAAGTGTCCTGCAGCGCTGGATTGACAGTTCCATCTCTAAAACCATCAATGTTCATACGGATTATCCGTTCGAAGACTTTAAAGACATTTACATGACCGCATACGATTCCGGACTCAAAGGCTGCACCACCTTCAGGCCGTCTGAACATATTACCGGAGTGCTGGTCAAAAAAGATGAGAAAAAGGCAAAACTTCAACCGCTTAAAAATATGATGCCAGTACGTCCTTCAGAACTCGAAGGAACCACTTACAAAATTAAAACTCCGCTGTCGCCCGATGCCATCTATGTGACAATTAATGATGTCATTCAGGAAGACAATACCCGGCGGCCATATGAACTGTTCATTAATACCAAAAATCTTCAGCATTTCAGCTGGATTGTAGCCATGACCAGACTTATTTCCGCAGTTCTGCGCCACGACCCGAAACCATGTTTTCTAGTCGAGGAACTGAAAAGCGTTTACGATCCCAATGGCGGTTATTTTGTCGAAGGTGGTTATGTTCCGTCCATCGCCGCAGATATCGGCCGCATCATTGAAAAACACCTGAATAAAATCGGAATTATGAGTAACACAAAGAAAATTGTTGTGTCCGAACCTGCGGTCGACCCGGCAGTAGCGTCATCCGGAATGATGATTTGTTCCCACTGCAATCAGCGCACTCTGATTTCTCAGGAAAACTGCCTGAAATGTCTCAGCTGCGGCTACAGCAAATGTAACTGATAAAACGTTAAAGTCCAAAAGAAAAGCGGCGGAATAACTCCGCCGCTTTCGTTTTATCTGGAATTTTTTAGAAGCTGAAATTTATCAACGGGCAGAATGGCAGCCAGCCGTCTTTGATGACATTCACCAGACCTAACTGGAAACCGGTTTTTCTGGCAATATTGATGACTCCAAACTGAAGCGCTTTGCTTTCTTCTGACTTATTAAACACGCTGGCTTGCAAGCCAGAAACTTTCTTACTGATATTGACCAGCGATAACTGACAGCCGGAAAAATCTTTAGTGCAGTTAACAAATCCGCACTGAACGCCGGAAACATCGCCGGTAACATTTACCGCGGACGCCTGGAAACCATTGAGGTTATCTGACAAATTAACCACGCCGGCCTGAAGACCGTTCAACTCTTTTTCCGTCATACACAGTCCGGCGGAACATTGAATGCCGTCTAACGCTCCGCGATTCATGGAAGCTATCAAGGTTGCTTGCAGACCGCTGAGATTTTCCTGGTTGATACATACGCCGAAGGCCGCTTGTGCGCCATCCTGCGTAATGCTTTTACAAAATATAAAGCTGGCCTGGCCGCCTTTAATATAATCAGTGCCGGCGACGAACCAGGAAAATTCCGGACCATACACTCGTCCGTGACCGGAGCTTATCGGCTGTCCGGTTTTCAAGCCATAAACATTTGAATTGGAAGTGCTGGATGGAACATCAAACCAGAAGCCGATTTGAAAACAAGTCCAGTCATCCATCGGTTTCTGGTCTTTTTTCACGTCTTGAGCGTTTATCAGCGAACCGGCCATCAGAGCGATTATCAATATTATAAACTTTTTCATGATTTATTTCCTTGTTTTGGTTTATTATAAACTGAAGTTAATAATCGGCAGAAATTTAAGACCTTTTCCGTCGGTGATAATATTAATCAAACCAATCTGAAAAGCTTTGGTTTTTGCCTGATTAAAAATACCGAACTGCACCCCGTTCACTTCATCGCAAATATTTACAATACTGCCTTGAAAGCCGGAAACTTTTTTGCTGATGGAAGTAATAACACAAGCCTGCACACCTTCAATATTGTCAGTTGCTCCGCAGAATAAGGCAGTCTCGACTCCGGCCACAGTTTCTTTTCCGGAGCAGAACGGTGCGCCGATTTTAACTCCGTAAACATTGGTGTTTTGGGTCTGGCTGGGAAAGCCGAACCAGAATCCGAACTGGATAAAATCCCATTCCGGCTTTGCGGTTGCCGTTTCAATCTTCACGGCAGTTACGACTGGCGCCGACTCTGCTTTTACCGGCACGACAATAGCCGGTTCAGTTTTTGCAGCCGGAACAATTACCGGAGCGGCAGCTTTCTGAACAACTGGCGTCGCTGGTTTTGCAGGCTCCTGAGTAACTTTTTCTTCGGCCTGTACTGAGATTAAAAAACTGGCAATAAGCCCGGCGGTTAAGAGCAGCCTTTTCATAGTACCCCCATTTGGTTCTTGTTGATTGTTGCTTAATATTGCATTCCGTCCGATTATTAAATTGTGCCTTAAATATAAAAATGCAAGCAGAAAAGTTAAGATTGAGCCGTGAATAGAATTATATTTGCAGGAAATCATCCGGCAGCGGAGCCTGGAATGAGATAATTTGCTTCGTGACAGGGTGTGACAGGGTGAGTTCAGCAGCATGAAGCGCCTGTCGTTTCATCACCAGCTTCTGCCAATCTTCAGCCGTGATTGCACCTTCACTGAGCCGTAGATAAATAGTATCATCCGGTCCGTAAAGCTTGTCGCCCAGCAACGGATAGCCCAAAGAAAAAAGTGTTGCCCGGATTTGATGCAAACGTCCGGTTTTTGGCATGGCGCAGACTAAACTGTACTGCCCGTTATTTTTCACCGGCAAAAATAGCGTTTCGGCGGATTCAGATTCTTCCGGTATCAATGTCGTTTCGCCGGAAACAAAATTGCGTTTTTTTCTGACGATACTCTGTTTATCCGGTTCGAGGTAGCCAACCGCATTAATTTCCTGCTCAAAAATCCCGTAAACCAGCGCTAAATATTTTTTTTGAATCTGGCCGCTGATAAACATTGCCGACAGAAGATTGGCGATTTTTGGTGTTTTAGCGGCCAACAGCAATCCGGAAGTTTCGCGGTCAAGGCGGTTAGCCAGATAGACTTTACCAAATTTGGAACTCATGTGCCGCCACAGCGTGTTTTCAAAAAATGCTCCTGCCGGATGACAGGGAAGATTTCCGCCTTTGTTCACTACTAGAAAATATTCATCTTCGTAGGTGATTTCGTAGTTAAAATCAACTGGCGGCTCGACAACATTTTCCGGCTTGAACAGTACCACATCTCCGGCATGGAGTATTCGTGAACTGCGCACTTCGGAATTATTTACCCGAACGGTTCCAGCTTTGACTTGATTCTGCCATTGATTTCTTGATAAATAGGTAAAACGCGCAGCCAGCCAGTGGTCAAGACGCATTCCTTCAGAATGACTTTCAACGGCGCTGAAAATTTGTCTTGGTTCTGTAGTCAATTCGTTGCGGTATGTCCGGAGTTGTATTCGAACAGCAAAGCGTCTTCGTCACAGCGGTCTTTTTTCGGGCACTTGACGCAATCGCTCCAGATTTTTTCCGGAAACATGTGTTTGTCCACCCGGTGAAAACCGAGATTCATAAAAAACTTAGTCTGGTAAGTCAACGCAAATAACCGGAAGCGGGAACGCTGTTCTTTTAACAGCCGGATAATTTCCTGCACCATGGCTTTACCGGTGCCCTTGCCAACCATTTCCGGCGTTACTGCAAGCGATCTGACTTCGAGCAATTCATTGCCAAAATCTCTTACCGCTGCGCAGCCGAGAATTCCTGATGTCGACTCCGCGACAACGAAATTAGCCAGATAATATTTAATATCTTCCTGATTGCGGGATAACACAATCTGCTGTTTTGCATAATGCTCCAACAGTTGATAAATTGCCGGAATATCTTTTTCCTCCGCTTTGCGGATGTTCAACATTTGAGCTGGTGAGTTCACAAATCACTACCTTCCATAACTTGTCCCATTTGACGAAACTTGGAATAACGCTGATCTTTCAACTCTTTGCCTGAAAGTTTTTTCAGTTTTCCCAAATGTGCTTTCAGCGCGGCTTTGACTAAAACCGCAGCGGCATCGTGATCTTTATGGGCTCCGCCGAGCGGCTCTTTGATAATATCATCGACAATGCCTAGGCTTTTCAGTTTTTCCGGAGTCAAACCCAACGCGTCTGCGGCTTGTGGAGCAAATTTACGGTCTTTCCAGAGAATCGCCGCGCAACCTTCAGGTGTGATGACGGAATAATAAGAATTTTCCATAATCAAAATGCGATTCCCGACACCAATACCGATGGCGCCGCCGCTGCCGCCCTCCCCGATAACGATAGAGATGACCGGAACTTTCAAAGCGAACATTTCACGCATATTAACCGCAATAGCTTCGGCAATATGACGTTCTTCAGAAGCGATGCCGGGAAATGCTCCGGGGGTATCAATAATCGTCACCACTGGAACGTTCGCCTTGTCCGCGAGTTGCATCAGGCGCAATGCTTTGCGATAACCTTCCGGGCTTGGCCAGCCGAAATTGCGCATTTTGTTTTCTTTCAAGTTGCGTCCTTTCTGCGTTCCGATAACCATTACCGGTGCGCCGTCCAGCTTGGCAAAGCCGCCGACAATGGCGGCATCATCACGAAACCGGCGGTCGCCGTGAAATTCGAGAAAATCGGTGAACATGCGGTTGATGTAATCCAGCGTATAAGGTCGTTCCGGATGTCTGGCCAGTTGCACCCGCTGCCACGGCGTGAGAGAATCATAGATTTCTTTCATCGTGTCTTTAAGCTTTTGAGTTAACGTAGCGACTTCATTTTCAACGTTGATATTGCTGGATTCACTGAGTTTCATCCATTCCTTAAGCTTTTTTTCCAGTTGCATTATCGGCTTTTCAAATTCAAGACAAAAGTCCGCCATAATTATTTTCCTGTATTTTATATTTTTTTATTACTCTACAATAGTTACCGGCGTTAACCGGGGTATGATAATAAACAATTCTTCAACCATATCATTTTTCATCCGGACACAACCATTACTCAATGATTGACCGATGCTGTCCGGCGCCCAAGTTCCATGAATGCCGAAGCCTTGCAGACTTTTGCTGGTTTCACCGACCGGCTGGAGCTTCAACCAGCGGGTGCCGAGAAC
The DNA here is from genome assembly GCA_041674645.1 of Victivallaceae bacterium. Taxonomy (GTDB): domain Bacteria; phylum Verrucomicrobiota; class Lentisphaeria; order Victivallales; family Victivallaceae; genus JBAYVM01. The sequence goes on from JBAYVM010000066.1 coordinate 7,893, forward strand.
ATTTTCTTTATCTCCGAATGGAATAATCTTTCCACTTGGCGCATACCATGGCGGATTCTTTATTTTTGAGGAAATCACAAAAGTGCCGACCGGTGTGCGATCCTGCTTGCCGGTGCCAATGCCATAAACTTTGAACAATTTATCGCCGTCGTAAAGATAAAGCTTTTTTTTGCTTTTACTGACAAGAATTTTCCAGTCGCCCTTGTAAACTTTAAGCGTTTGTCCAACCCAAATATTGTAATTAGTCGGCTTGATATTGTTGCTGATTTGAACCGCTTCAATGCTGGTGTTGTATGTCTTTGCTACTTTTTCCAAACTGTCATTCGCAACGACGGTATAAACTTCTTTTTTGCCCGGGCAGGGAATATCAGTCATAAAAATTTTGATATTGGTTTTTCCTTGCAAATCAACCGTATTTATCCATAATGCCGAGCCTTCGGTTACTTTGCCGGATTCGAGTATTTTATCGCAAATATCGCGGGCGGCGACAAACTCAGATTTATTGAATAATGCTTCGGCTTCGGAAAAAAATTTCTCCATCACTGGATCGGCAGGAAGTGATTTTTCAGCAACAGTTTTCACGTCCTGAGTTAAACCTGGAACGCTTTTGGATGCTGACGCAAGCGCTGGCGTCACGACCGGTGTCTGAACAACCGCCGGAGTTTCACTTTCTGGAGTTGCAACCTGTTGTTTCGGGGGCGCCCGAAAATAAAACACCGCGCTAACAGCAATTGCCGTCAACACTAAAAAAATCAACAAACGCCTCATTTTGCCGTTATCGCTTCCCGGCCGCTGGCTTTTGCCGTAGTTAAAATTGTATCCTGGCACCGTCATATTTTCTCTCCGGCCAATATATTTTAAACTCATTTCGCGCGTCGCTAATATACATTGCTCTGAGATTTTTGCCAATCACAACCAAAAAAAGTTGAATGCTTACGGGATAAAGCTATATTTCCAATATTCGAAACAGCATTACAAACGCTGAAAATGTAAGTTAACGCGATAATTATTCAGGGAGCGATAAAGAATGAGAAATGCCCAGAAAAGTACCCACCCCTTCCTTAAAGACTTTGCCTCGCTGAAGGATTTCACCAGCGAAGAAACCTGGCGAATTTTTCGTATCATGGCTGAATTTGTGGAGTCCTTTGAAACCATGTCGCATCAAGGCCCGTTAATTACGGTCTTCGGCTCTGCCAGAACTAAACCTGATTCTGACGAATTTAAAGAAGCGGAAAAAATGGGCAAACTGCTTGCGGAGAACGGTTATGGTGTCATTACCGGTGGCGGTGAAGGCGTGATGCGCGCAGTCAATAAAGGCGCGTTTGAAGCTGGCGGATGTTCACTCGGATTAAATATTGACTTGCCAATGGAGCAAAAACCTAACGCCTTTCAAACTGAAAGTCTGTTCTTCCGCTATTTCTTTGTCCGCAAAGTCTGTTTTCTCAAATATACCATGGGCGTAATTGTCTTCCCGGGCGGTTTCGGAACTATGGATGAATTCTTCGAAGCGCTGACGCTGGTTCAAACCGAAAAAATCAACCGGATTCCGATTATTATTGTCGGCGACGAATTCTGGAAAGGACTGGTCACCTGGTTTAACGAAGGCCTGATAAAAAGCGGTATGATTCACAAGGAAGATCTCGAACTGTATAAACTGGTTCCCAATGCCGATGAAGCAATAAAATATCTGCTCAACTGCCATCGTTTCGGCATTCAGAACACAGTAAAAGTCTAAACCGGCCAGGACCCGGAAAATATAATTATTATTGTATTGCGACAAAAACAGTTTATTTTAAATCCCAAGCGGAAGGAGGTCTTCCGCAGGAGTTTTAACAACAAAGCGTCCTGGAAAATATTTTTCAAGACGACAAAGGAGGTTGCGATGAACAAGTCACTAATGTTTCTGGCCGGAGTGACACTGGCGCTGGGGTTATCCGGTTGCTTGAGTCCAGCCG
>JBAYVM010000067.1:0-9818 GCA_041674645.1 Victivallaceae bacterium
AAAATAAATTCAACCGCCTGCCGTTTTCCGGATGTGCGGCCGGTTTCCAGTAACCCAATCCGTAGATGGAACCTAACGCCGGAACGACAAAAACAGGAATCAAAAATATTATGCTGATAGCGTCAACCGACACGGCAAATTGTCCGCAAGGCAAAAACCACGGTATCCGCAGCTCACCCGGAACTCCAGCTCCAAATGCCCATGCAACGCCGGTTAAGCCAAGAATGCTGCCACCTGCCATCAGCGCCATCGCAATTATCTGCCCGGTTTTCCCCTGCGCAGACAACAAACAGCCAGGCAGTCCGCTAAAACAAAGAACGCCTGCTGCCGCTAAAATCATCCAGACACTCAACATCATCAAATCCTTTTATAAAATTTATTTAACGCCCATACCAATGCGCGATTAATTCATCAATCGGAACCAAAGTGCTCAACATCAGAATCACAATAATCAGGATATACAAAATATAATATTGGGTCAACCCCTGTTGAAACTTGCGAAACCATCCGGCCCGGCGTTCAATAATATTACTGAACGGCACAATCAGCCGGTCAAGAACGGCATCGTCAACATGACTGTCCATCTCTGCTGACTTAAAAAATAATTCGGTCAGCCGTGGACGATGTTCGTGCGGACGCAGAATCCAGCGAAACATATTAACCACCATTCCAGCAAATGACGAACCGGTATATTGCATTCTGGAAGTCGGACAAGCATAACCGCAATCCCAGGTGCCGACTTGCGGACTCTTGTTCCTCCGGCAAAATGCCAACACAATTAACAGCGTCGTCATGCCTGCAACCAGCAGAACCGCAATAATGCTGACAGTTTTTAGCGAAGTCATAACTCCAATTTTTTGCAAACCGGACTCCGGCATCCAACATGAAATAACTGAGTCAAGCACCGATCCAAATGCTACCGGAACCATACCAATCAGGACGCAACAGGCAGCAAGCATTATCATCGGGAAACGCATGGAAAACGGAACTTCTTCAACATCCGCCGGATTGTAATCGCGCGGACTTCCAAGAAAAACCGTGCCGTAAACTTTTACAAAACAAGCTGCCGCCAATGCTCCGGTCATCGCCAATACCGGAACCCCGAACACCGCAACGGCTCCGCCAGTGCCGCCAGTGATTACCGGACGCAATAATCCGAGATAAATAAACCATTCACTGACAAAACCGTTCAATGGCGGCAGACCGCAAATGGCGATAGCTCCAATAACAAACAACGCGGCCGTCCACGGCATATTTTTTGCCAGTCCGCCGAGGCGGTCAATCTGCCGGATGCCAGTGCGGTGAATAACCGAACCTGCACACAAAAACAGCAACGATTTGAAAAGTGCGTGATTCCAGACATGCAACAAACAACCGGCGAGACCCAACACCACCAGACCGGGATGACCAGTAGAACGTCCTATCAGCGCCAACCCCAATCCCAGCAGAATAATCCCAATATTCTCTATGCTGTGATATGCCAGCAGCCGTTTTATATCGTGCTGGGCAATCGCAAACACCACTCCGAACAAAGCGCAAATCAGTCCCAGCGTAAAAACCAGCCAGCCCCAGATTTCAGGCAGACCGGGCAGTAACGACAGAATTCTCAACAACCCGTAAATGCCCATCTTTATGATAACGCCTGACATTATCGCTGACACATGACTCGGAGCGTTGGCATGAGCTCCCGGCAGCCAGAAGTGAAGCGGAATAATGCCAGCTTTAAGACCAAAACCAAGCAGTGACAACAGAAAAATACTATTCATCATCAACATGCCGGACGCATTTCCGGTGACGGTCTGCAAAGCATAAGATCCGGTGGACCAGCGCCATAACACAAACATGGCAAACAACGACAACGTTCCGATATGGGTCGCAATCAAATAAATCCAGCCAACTCGTCGACATTCGCTGCGATGGTCTTCAACCGTTATCAGAAAAAATGCCGACAATGCCATTAGTTCCCAGCCTAGAATAAAGACCATGGCGTGCCGACTGCTGACCAGCAATGCCATTCCAGCCACCAGCAATCCCCAGAATAATGAAAGACTTCGCCCGTTGCTCTGGTGTTTCCGTTGCGGCCAATAGCCCAAGCCGTAAATCGGACCAAGTCCTCCGACGAGAAAAATCGGAACCAGAAAAAATGCGCTTAACGCATCAATGCCAATCACTGAATTGCCTTCCGCCGGCCAAGGAAAGAACAGCGTGGAAACCTGTCCGGAGCACAAACCAGCCCAAGCGCCCGACAGACCGGCAAGTGAACTGCAAACCATAAGCAATACCGCAATTCGTTGCCCTGATGCAGATGACCGCGACATAAACAGCCCCGGCATTCCACTAACCGCCGCAATAAGAATGGCTGTAATTATCAACTCAAACGGCATAAATAATCCTTTACGCTGAAATAAATTCGCGTCGTCAGACAACTTTTATAATTATTCTGAATGGTAATCATTTTACCGGAACAGTTACTGACTCCTTCCATCGGGAATGGCGGCCTCGGCCTGTGACACAATTTCCATCAACTCATCCCGCGAAGCTTGTTTTTGTAACGCGGCCTTAAAATCAACATTGCGCAACACAAAACTGAGTCGCGACAGTAAATGAAGGTGAGCACGGATGGACGGACTGATCATGGTAAACAAAATATTGACCGGCTTGCCGTCAATCGCATGAAAGTCAATGGGATTTTCCAAAAAGCATAAGGTCACGGTCGGTCTGTTAACATGCAGCACGACCGGATTGCGAACGTGCGGAATGGCAATGCCATCGCCAATGCCAGTTGAACCCAATGCTTCGCGAGCCAGCAATACCTGATACAAAAACTCACGGTCAACCTCTTCCGGCAATTTTAACGTATCAACAATAGCCCGCAGCACAGATACTTGATCGTTGCCTCCAAGTCGATAGGCAATGCCTCCGGCTTTCAGCGCATCCGACAAACTGGGCAATGGTATTTGACTATTTTCATTTTCATGAAAAATATCTGGAGAAATCTTGATTCGCCGTGCAGTGGCCCATTCCAGCAATTCCGCACGGTTAAAACGAAATTGTTCATTAATCCGGTAGGCGGGAATAGATTCCTGTTTAATCCAACGGTAAATGGTTTTTTCTGAAACATTAAGTATTTGAGCTGTATCTTTAACCGAAAGCTGCATTTTTACAACCTCTCATAAGCTGGACATGTTTATCTGCTAATGGACACCTTAGGACATTATACCATGATGTCTTTAAATGTCAACCGAATGAGCTTGTCAGTCGGCAAAAAAAGCAGATAAAAATATCTGTATGGCTGACGAATTATTTATTTGAGAGACCGCTTGCGTTAATTTCCCGCCAGCCAAAGCGTTCCCAGCAGCAGCGCAAACAGTTCGAACCAGTAGCCGGCAAGACTGACAATATTCACATCCACTCCGGTCAAACGTTTTTCGCAATATTTCCTGAAAATATGAGCGAAAACAAATGCAGCGCCAAATGCCAACAGGCATAATGTTGCCGCCTTGAATGCGATAAACAAAGTAAAGAAACCGGCAACACCCCAAATATAAAAGCGGTTGTCATTTTTTACATCAAGCAGCGGCTCGCCGGAAATAAGCGACGGCGCGGCTGCCAGGTGTCCCTGCACTGTAAATTCAAGAATAAAAACGACCAGCATCCAATAGTAATATCCGTAATAAAACATTACATAAAAGCAGAATATTTTGAATAAAACCGTCAGAATTAGAATCAAGTTACCGATTGTACTATGTGTCGATTTAATATCTGTATCCAGTGTAAGCAATACCCGGGCATTTGCCTCTTTTTCTGTTTTCCTGGAAAAAAATGAGACGAACGCGCCAAGACTGCGCCCGCTGTCTTTAGCCTCGGTAAAAATCAACAATAAGATGGAAAATATTAATGCGCCAGCGACTTTCGGCAACAACATACTAAGAATACCGCCAGCAATAAGAACCATACAACCGCAAATTAATCCAGCTACAGGAAAAAACAACTGGGTTAGGGGGGCGAATAGCTCGTCATCATAATGAATCTCTCCCGCTTTCATTTTCAATGATTGCGGTAACGGAAAATCCATTAACATTTCCCAGGCCGTCACTAAAGACGCGGCAAAAACTTTAACTACCATGTTTTTCTCCTTATCTCAACTCAGTGAGATGCGTTTTTTATCTTCCAGTATTCTTTTTCCATTACTTGGTGCACGTATTCCGCCAACTCTTTTCTATTACGTTTTTCCGGCATGATAACCGGAAGAATGCGCACCTCGACATAAACTTTTTTATACCCCAGCACCCGCCACAAATTCGACAAAAGCGGGTCATCGCCATACCATGACAAAAGCTTTCCGTCCGACGCTTTTTGGTAAGTCGTAATTAACGGCAATATCGGGCAATTTATCTCCGACGCCGATTCGAACGAAGTTGACTTGAACCGCAATATTCCTTCCTCACCAGAAGAACTGGTGCCTTCAGGATAAACCAGCAACGGAATTCCATGCGCGATAGTCTCTTCGAACATTATCTCCAATTCTTTTGACTTCTGCCTGGCGCTGCGGTCAACCCAAATCGGATGGCTGACATTCAAATACCACCCTAGAACCGGCCAGCTTCTAATATCTTTCTTGGGCGCGAACCGGACCGGAAACAACGCGGAATGCACCAGCGGGTCCAAATAGCCCAAATGATTGGAAACAATCAGCCCGCCTTTAAAATCAGCCGGATTGCCGTAAACCTTTATTTTAATATTAAATATCTTAGTAATTACATATCCCCACATCCGGGTACAGTAAGAAACTCTCTTTATCCCTGACCAGCCGCCAATCTGCATAAAAAATGAATAAACCCCTATTAGCGGCAACCACAGCAAAACGGCTAAAATCTTTAATATGCGGCGTAAAAAAACCATTTTTTTAACAAAAACTCCTCGTCGCTGGTAGGGTTATGAAAAAAAATGGCGGGCATATTTTTCCGGAATTTTTTTGCAGTCCAGCAAAATAAGAAAATCAATGCTTTTAAATTCCTGATCCCAGGCGGGTTCACCGCAAATGCCGACGCCCAGTCTCAAATATCCCTTGAACAACGGCGGAATACTAAGCAGCAAGCTTCTTCCATCTTCCAGCAAAGCGCTGATTTCAGAGTTGCCCGGATGCTCGAGAGTATAACCGGGCAGCGGACTGGCTTGTAAAAGCGCACTCAAATAGTTTTTCCCTTTGAAGTATTCGTAGAGAGCCCATCCGGTGGCCGGAGCTGTATCTTCAAGACTGACGCATCCAATAAGATACCTGAGTCCCGAACGGCTTAAAACTGCGGCCAGGCCGGACCAAAGCAGAGCAACTACGGTACCGTTGCGATATTCTGGAGAAACACATGAGCGTCCGACTTCGATGGCATCTTCAATGACATGTTCGAGTCCGTCGATTTTATATTCACGGGCAGAATAAAGCCCAATCCCCTGATTCGCCACCGAGCCGGGGTGCATCCGGTAGGTTCCGACGATTTTATTAGTCTTTTTTTCGACTACGATTAAATGGAAGCAATAGTCATCAAACTCATCGCGGTCCAGCTTCTCAAGCATTGCCGACTGCAAGCCTTTTCCCTGTTCAATGTTGAAAACTTCATACCTCAACCGCTGGGCTTGTTCAATTTCATCACTTCCGTCCGCAATTTTTATCAAAAACTGGTCGCATTCCGCCAACAACGGCGGATTACAAATTTTTTCAGTTAAAGTTTCGAACATTAAATTCCCCATCAGATTTCCCGTTGTAATATGAATTCAAAATAACATTGTAAATTAGTCGATATTTACACAATATTCCAGTTCAAAACATAACATAATTTTAACTTTTTTTGAATACTTCTCTGTTCAAGCGCATCCAATTCATCCCAAGCGTTTATTTAGACTAAAAATATCTGCATTAGAAAAAACCGGCTGAGCTTCAAAAAGAAATTCACCCGGTTGTTTTTGGGCCTGACATTTAATCTGGTCAGGTTATTTTTCCATTCTTTGCGCCAATTTGCGTTCTTCATTGCCACGCTTGGCGGCAACAAATTCAATATAATCAATTTTAGCCAAAGTTCTGGATTTCGTGTACTGACTGTTGCCGCTCACGGTCAACGCAAATTGCGCGGGAATAAAGCCGAAAGCTTTTTTAAAATCCTCGGCAATATTTCTTTCTTCAACATACCACACGTCAATCCCACTGTTTTTATCCCGAATACATTGCCATTTTACCTTGACTATCCCTGCGTAGCTGGATTCTCCGTTAGTGCCAACTGGCGTGTCAGTCTCCCAGCGATAAGCAATGGTTTTCTTCATCAACCAGTCGTTCGCTCCGATGTAAATACCTATTGCCTGGTCATCTTTGCCAGCTTTACGTCCATCGCCACCCTCCGGCAACTGTTGCACACTCCAACGCCAACGCAAAATTGGTGTTTTTTTCAAATCAACCTTCACAGAAGGATTGCACAGCAGTCCGCCGGTCGATTTTTCTGACTGCACTACCAGCCAGCCATCTCCATCTGCGGTGTCTTTCATAAGATAAAAAGTAGTTTTGGGGACGCCTAATTTTGTAGCTTTCAGCGCCCAGCCAGCCGGCCAAATGTTTTGCACTGCACAGTCGTCGCTAATATCAAAATCTTCACGCCAGACGCTGGTAGTTTTTTCCCGCTCAGCGCCATAGACAGAAGTTGCCATCAGCATGGCAATCAGCATTTTAATCCAGATATTCCTCATCATCAATCCTATTTGTCCTTCTCACGGTATTTACGATATTTATCCATTATTGCTTCCACATAACCGCGGGTGCTTTTTATTTTGATTCGGTCAATAACATCGCCATCGTACGTTGCCGGCTTCCATTCGTCCGCCCGGCGCTCTCCGGCATTATATTGGCACAAAGCCAACTCAGTGGCATATTTGTAATGATTCCACTTTTTCAGCGCCCGCGCCAAATACCAGGTTCCGATTTCAATATTCAACACTGGCGAAAAAATAGTTCCGGTATTCAAAGGTCCGGTATTATAATAACGAGTCCAATCCACCGCCGCCCGTCCCGGCATTATCTGCATCAAGCCAATTTCTCCGGCTCGTCCACGCGCATTCTGTTCAAAACGGCTTTCGCGATAAATCACCGCTTTTATTAATCTGCCGTCAACCCCGTATTTTTTTGCCGCGCTGGCGATAATTTCATCATATTTACTATCGTCAATCAGCCAGTCACGCCATTGACGATGAAAAACCACCACCACCCCGATTACCACTGCCAACAGCAGAAAAAGGAGCTTTCTCTTAATCTCAAAGTGCCTGCGTTTTCGGCTCAACTGCCCTCCTGTATAAGAGTTAAAGTAATATAAAAATTTGGTTTAATATACAGTTTGTTCCTGCATAAGTCCAATATTTGGCAAGAAATTTATTTTCCTGCCGCAAAATCCAGTGACCGGCAATAGGACTTGTTCTCAGCCGAGTTCAAATGTCGTGATGCCGAAAATATTATTCAAGGCAATTGCAGGGCATTCACGATTATACATTCTGGCAGTACGAAACACCGCTTTCATTCCATGTTTTTCCACAAGCCGCAATGCTGCAGGATTCGCGTCTGGAACATCCAGATAAAAATAATCTTTTGACGGTATGTGCGCCGCCAGACCGGTCAACAACTGTTCTGCTATTTCAGCAGAATCTGCAAAAAGAGGTCCAATCTTATATCCGGAACGACATTTTCTGATTATCCCAAATCCGCTAAGTTTTTTTTGTTCAACCATCGCCAGCGCCGCGGCCTCCGGCTGCCCCAGCCAAAGAGAAAGAAAACTCTTCCGTTCCGCAGGAAAACATCTTCTGTCGTATGCCAGAAGCAGGTCAAAAGGTATCTGTTTCGCGTCAACGAGTGAATGCAGACTTGATTTGTCAGTTCCGGCAATCTGCCCGGCAAAACGAATATTATGGTAAGCTAACTTAAATCCAAAAGCCTGATAATTGGCGACTTTTGACTCAACCCCGTCAACCCCAATATTTCTGACACCCAAATATTCCATTGCCCGCCGTCCTACTTCCGGACCGAGATGTCCGCCGCGATATTCCGGCAACACAATAAAGCAACCGATAAAACCGAAATCATTATCGTAAGCGACTGCCGACACCGCGCCGGCAAGCCTGCCATTCACAAACACGCCGAAATAACCGGACGGGTCAGTCGCATGAAAAATGCCAGCGTCATACAAACCGGGATTCCATCCTTCATTCGCCGCCCAGTCGAGCACGGCATCAAGCTCACTGCGCGCTAAAACTCTTACTTCATTTTTCATAAACAACCTCTGCATTCAAGCCCTGAAATTAAACTGTCACGTTAAAATATTACCTGAAAAACATAAGTAATGCAACTATGAGATAAAAAAACTTTACGATTCAATTTGAAAAGAGGGTGATAATGTCTTAAATTCGTATATACTAAAAGCATAAACCTAACAAGGAGAATCCAATATGAGCATAAATATTAATGAATTGATGGACTATCTTGAAGAACATATGATGAAGACTGAAGAAACCATGCAACGCGACTTCGCCGCAGTTAGAACCGGCAAAGCGTCTCCCGCATTGGTGGAAAACCTGATGATTGAATATTACGGAACGCCAACCAGACTGAAGGAGCTGGCGGGAATTACGGTTCCCGAACCGAGAATGCTGGTCATTCAACCATGGGATCCCAGTGCGGTTCAACTGATTGAAAAAGCGATTATGGCTGCGAATGTCGGCATTTCTCCAGTCAGTGACGGGCGAGTGCTTCGTCTCCCCGTTCCGGAATTAAGTGAGGAACGTCGCGCCATGCTGGTTAAACAGGTAAAAGGCAGATCGGAAGATGCGAAAATCGCCATTCGCAACATCCGCCGCGACGGGAATGACGCCGCGAAAAAAGCCCAGAAAAATAGTGAGATTACTGAAGACGATCTTAAGCAGATGGTTGATGATATTCAAAAACTTACGGATTCGTATATTGCCAATATCGACAAGGATTTAGCAGGAAAAGAAAAAGATTTGATGCACATTTAACCATCCGGCTATATTTGCGCCTGCCACAACCGGCAGGCGCTTTTTGCTTAAATGACCATACATAAAAAATTTATTTACAGCTTAATAATTATCGCCGCCGTCGCTCTGCTGTTACGGCTTGGAGTCAGTTCTGAACTGGCCGGATTTAACCACGGATTCAACTCGGTGTTGCGCCCGTCTCAGGCCACCGATATGTGCACTTACCGGGATCTTGCCGCAAAAATCGCCACCGGAAAATGGGAAGGCGAATTTTATTATCAACCGTTTTACTATGCGGTTTTTCTGCCGTCAATACGTATTTTATTCGGCGATTCAATCTGGGCAGTAATTACTGTTCAAGCGCTACTTGGCGCTATAACCGTTTATCTGACTGGACTGTGCGCCGCCATGTTGTGGAATCGCGCGTCCGGAATAATGGCCGCACTGCTGGTAACTTTTTCCGAAGCGTTATTGCTTTACACGCCTTACCATTTGATTGGAACCCTGCAGGCCTTCTGGGTGACATTACTTTTATATCTTGCAATAAAAGCGTTGAATTCGCGAAAGCTTATTTACTGGACATTGACCGGGCTCTGCGCCGGTTGCGGCATCCTTACTCGCGGCAATATCTGGTTCATAGTCCCCGGCTTATTCATGGTTGCAATTATCAGCCTCAATAACTCGACCTGCGGCAATTGGGTAAACAAAAAAAACCGGTTTAAAATTATTGCAGCGTTGATACTGTTCAGCGTAATGTTGTTGCTTCCGCAATTGCCATTCGCCTGGCATAATTCGACAAT
>JBAYVM010000068.1:0-9818 GCA_041674645.1 Victivallaceae bacterium
ATATAACCTTTGCCTTTGAGAACATCGATTTCAGCGCGGAACGGAACATCTTTATCCAGGGTGCAAATGACCTGTTCCGGATTCAAGATTTCCACCGTGCCGTCTGTGACAATGTTGGCGGCGGTTACGATACCGCCTTTATCTTTTTTAATTTCAAGTGTCTTGCTCAAATCGCTGTGCAGACTAAGCCGTACATTCTTGAGATTGAGTACTATTTCTGTAACATCTTCCACCATATTGGGTAGAGATGCAAACTCATGGGAGGCGCCGTCAATGCGAACCGCACTGATTGCCGCGCCTTCCAAAGAGGACAAAAGTACTCTGCGCAAAGAATTACCGAGTGTGTGTCCAAAACCGCACTGCAAAGGCGCTGCTATAAATTTAGCGTACCTGTCAGTTACAGTTCCTTCTTCAACAACAATAGATTGTGGCATCGGGAAGCCAGATGCAGCAGTCATTTCATTCCTCCAGCATTATGTATCATTATAAAATTAACTCCCAACTTACAACAGCCTGCAGTCAATTAAACACGTCTGCGTTTAGGTGGACGGCAGCCATTGTGAGGTACCGGAGTGGTATCCTTGATGGCATTGACTTCCAAGCCGGAAGCGGCAATGCCTCTGACGGCAGACTCGCGACCTGCACCAGGTCCCTTGATGCGAACTTCAACTTCTTTCATGCCCAGCAGTTGAGCTTTCTTGGCGGCATCAGCAGCAATAACCTGCGCTGCATAAGCCGTACTTTTTCTGGAGCCTTTGAAACCGTTTTTGCCACCGGTTGACCAGCACAAAACATTGCCGTGCAAGTCTGTGAAAGTAACCTTGGTATTGTTGAAAGTAGCTTGAATATATGCAATACCGGCGGGAACATAGCGGCCGCTCTTACTTCTCTGCTTAACTTCTTTGGTCTCAACCGCCTCCTGGGCAACAGCATCAACAGATGATTCTGCGGCTTCAACCTTTTTTTCTATTTCTTGAGTCATAATTTATTCATTACCTTATTTATGAGTCCGTAGTTCGTTACCCTTAACCCTTGCATGACCGGCAAATTAGTTGCTGGCCGCAAGTCTGCGCTGAGTTTTGTCACGAATAGCGCCGACAGTAAGTTTCTTGCCCTTGCGCGTTCTGGCATTGGTTTTGGTACGCTGACCACGGCATGGCAATTTTCTACGGTGACGGATTCCGCGATAACTGTTAATCATCTGCAAACGGCGAATATCGCCTGCTACCATACGGCGCAAATCGCCTTCTACAATCATCTCGCGTTGCAGGATGACGGTAATTGCAGCAATATGTTCGTCGCTCAGTTGACTGGCTTTAATATCACGCGGAATTTTTACTTTTTCAATGATTTCAAGCGCTTTTGCCGGGCCTACGCCGTAAATGTAACGTAACGCATATTCGACCCGCTTGTTTCCAGGAATATCAACTCCTATAATACGTGGCATAGTCTTATATCCTTATTGTTCCTGTTTAACCTTGTCTCTGTTTGTGCCGCGGGTTGCGGGAGCAAATTACCCGTACCACGCCTTTACGCTTAATAATCTGGCAATATTCGCATCTGCGTTTAACCGATGCTCTAACTTTCATAACCGAATCTCCCAGATTTAATCTGTCGTTATAGATAATATTTTTAGTAATAATTAATTGTTTGACACATAGGGCGTCAAAAATTAAACTTCTCTTCGTTGTCTTCCTCACGAGCGGTGGAAACGATATGAAAAAAGACACACGAGCATATAAAATAGTTCACTCATGCAAGCATTCAAGAGCGCGAAGGCAGAAAAAGCGTTTTTTTTTTTCAAGCATACCGTGGCAGACGGTAACGCATTAATGCTATCAGGTTGAATTTTAAAAAAAAACGCGATATGCCGCCACTTTCACTGGCAAAGAGTATTTTCAGGTATAATTTTTATTTTCACTTTTAATTTTGTTGAATAAAAAAGGTTTTAACTTATGAGCACAGAAAAAATTGTTTTATGGCCGGATGCAAAATGTGCCGGTACCGGAGACGCAAAAGATGATTTTCAGCCATGGATGGATGTATATCTAACCAAATCCGTCGAGCCTCGCGGCGCAGTACTGATTTGTCCGGGTGGCGCCTATACGCATCGCGCTCCGCATGAAGGTTTTAACGTGGCGGTAAAATTCAATGAGCTGGGTTTTCACGCCTTTGTCGTGCAATATCGCGTGGCTCCGTACCGTTTTCCGGCTCCGCAGCAGGATGCGTTGCGGTCGTTGAAAATAATCCGCGCTAATGCTGATAAGTGGAACGTCAAAGCGGATAAAATTGCGGTTTGTGGTTTTTCCGCCGGCGGTCATTTAGCGGCCAGCACGGGAACGGTTTTTGACCAAATTAATGCTGACGCCGGTGACGCTGCTGATCAATATTCCAATCGTCCGGATGCGTTAATTCTCTGCTATCCGGTAATTTCGTCCGGCAGCAAAGCTCATCGCGGCTCATTCCAGCAACTGCTGGGCGAAAAATCTTCGGAACAGGAGCAGGCGACATTGTCACTGGAAAAACGCGTGTCCGGAGCAACGCCGCCGACATTTTTATGGCATACGGCGGCTGATCCCGGAGTGCCGGTTGAGAACAGCCTGTTTTTTGCTCAGGCGTTACAGGATAACAAGGTTCCTTTTGAGCTGCATATTTTTCCGCATGGACGGCACGGGTTGGGCTTGGCGGATGAACTGCCGAATGTTGCCACCTGGCCGGCGCTGTGCGCTACCTGGTTGAAAAACATGGGTTGGTGATTTGCGTTTGACCGGTGTTCAGTGGCGGGTTACGATAACTGTTCAATCCACCACTGAGCAATATTTTTTATTGAAACATCAATATCGACTTCCGGAGTCCAGCCGGTTTGACGGTATATTTTGTCAAAAGAACCGACAACCACGCGGTTTTCAACCGGACGCAGCAGTTGCTGGTCGACTACCAGTTCCGGGGTGGATTGGGTGGCGGCTTTGAACTTCTCAATAATTTCTTGAATGGAATGTCCTTTGCCGCTGCATATATTGTAAACCTGGCCAGCGGTTGCGTTATTTTTCAACAGTGAATAGTAAGCCCGCACGACATCTTTTACATCAAGAAAATCCCGGATAATCCCGGTGTCGCCAATCGTTATCTGCCGACTTTTTCCGCACAGGACTTCAGCAAAACGTTTTCCGATGGAACTGACGACAAAACGGTCTTCCTGCCCCGCGCCGATATGGTTGAAAGAGCGGGTGCAGACGACATTAAGACCGAATCCTTGAACATAAACTTTTGACATATCTTCTTGAGCGACCCGCGCCACGGCGTACGGGCTGACCGGTCTGAGTGCGGCATCTTCGACCAGCGGAAGGTCTTTTTCTGTAACTATACCGTATTCTTCTGAAGAACCCACGGATAAAACTTTACATTTTGGGTGCAGGATACGGACAGATTCCAGGAGATTAAGAAAAATGTTAGTATTATTTCTGAAGCTGTCCAGCGGGTTGGACCAGCTGTAGGCAACCGAACTGTAGGAAGCCAGATGGACGATGAAATCCGGTTTGAATTCTGAGATTACGCTGTCGATTTTTGGTTTGTCCAGCAGATTCGCCACATACTCCAGTGAAACGCCGTTCTGTTTTTGCGCGGCTGAAGAGATATCAATTCCGGCTATTTTCGCATCCGGTTCTTTGGATATGATATAACTGGTCAAATATTTTCCGACAAATCCGCGATGTCCTGTAATTAAATACTTCACTGTTTTTCCCGTTGTTTTCAAGTTCAGGCTCTTATTATACAGTTATTCGTTTAAAAAACAATCACGGATAAAGTCGCTATCTTTAAAAGTCTGCCATGCAGCCATCGGAAATTATTTTATTTTTTCCCTGGACGTAGCAGAATTATTGACGGTCTCCCAGGAAAAATAATTAAAAAAGCCAAGGACGTCATAATCTAAAAAGGTATCTTCATCCGGCGGTTTCAGGCCAAGAAGCCCGCAAGTCTTGACGTACGCATCACGATATTTTTTAGCAAAATACCGGCGGTTTGCCGGGTTTTTAAACGCGTCAACGGCGGACGCCGGAACGCCGTCTTTGATGAAAATTAAATTGAATGTCGGATCCACAGCCAGCCAGCCTTTCGAAGTAAGCACTTCAGCGATGACATGTTCCGCCTGGTCTTTCCGCCTGAGAAAGACCAGCCGGGCGGGAAAACCTGCAATCTGGCTGAGCGCACACAATACTCTGGCTTGTTCATTGCACCAACCGTATTCCGAATTGATGAGCTGCTCATCGGTAAATCCACGATTGGATGGCAACGGCTGGCCGGTCTTTTTCCTATAATAAGATGCCCACATAACTTTATGATTCGCAAATCTGGTCAATATTGAAATCTGTTGCAGTTCATCGTCCTGCGGATTTAAGATTTGCGAAACGATGTTCAGCAATATCGGACGTTTTCCCGCACGATAGAAAACCCGGCCCGAGGTATAATATTCATACTCAAACTCAATTCCCGCCTTTTGAGTTGGAACATAATTCAATGCATGTTCCAAGTCAACGCCGGCTACTGGTGGAATCTTCCGCTGTTCCGCGCTGATTGAAAATATTATCAACCCGGCAACCAGGCCAGCTGAAAACGTAATGAATCTTATATGGTAAAAGCTCAAATTATTACTCCCGGAATAAATGTAATTCTTTGTGATGCCTGATAATATACAGGAGCAGGCACAAAAAAGCAACTTGAACAAATTTGGGAAATTCTGGTGACAGGTTATGAAGAAATGTATTTATTGCCAAATTTTAACATTAATCGATTGACAAATCTTATTTGATGATTATAATTCATATATGAGAAAAACAAATCATTGGTGATAAAATGAGCAAAGTTCCGGCATTACAAAGAGGTTTGGAAATAATTCAATCGGCGGCAGGCGGAAATCGCACCGTGACTGAGCTTGAGTCTGAACTTGGAATTCCGAAAGCCAGTTTTGGCCGTTTGCTGCGTTGCCTTACCGAGAATGGTTTTGTTAAAATAGACCGTGATACCAGGAAAATAACTTTGGGCGAAGATATAATTTTTAAAGTTATGAAAGCCCATGAAAGTTCTGCAGTTTATATTGAAACCAGAAATATGCTTCGCCGGATGGCGGCGCAATGGCTTTTAACGTTCGTTGTTCATGAGTGTGTTCAGCCGTTCACGGTTTACTGGCGGGCGAAGGAAGTTCCATTAAACGGCATCAATACTCCGGCGACAGGGCATGTGATGACGGCGTTGAATATTTGTGCTCAAGGGCAGCTTTTTCTGTCACAACAACCGGACAGCGTGATTAGAGATTTTTTTGCGTCCGGGCTTATCAGGAAGGCTTCAGAATATACTTTGACGGAAGCGGACAGATTGATGGAACGGTTCAGCACAATACGGAGTTTGGGCTATGCGTATCAGGAGAAGGAAAATAATTCATTGATGAAACAACTGGCGGTTCCGTTGCGGTTGCGCGGCAGTTCCGGCAATTACTGTTTGACCTGTTATATGCCGTTGGATTTTTCTGAAGTTAATGCGTTGCGCGACAGTATGTTGTTTGAAGCCGGTCGGCTGACTGGCGTGGAATAGTTAATTGCCAGTGAGGTAATTGCAAAAGTAGTCAGGATTCAGAAGTCAGAATAAATTCGAATTTCGTTGAAAATTTATTTTAAATTCTGCAATTTTTCTGCATTCCTGCAAAATATTGCGGTTGCAATTGGCTCAAATATTAAAACTTTAAAATCTGGAGTGGTTTATGTTGAAACAACGCCCGAATGTTTTGTTTTTTTTCACCGACCAGCAACGCTGGGATACTTGCGGCTGTTACGGACAGCAATTGCCGGTAACGCCGAATCTTGACCGGTTGGCGGCGGAAGGAGTGAAGTTTGAATACGCTTTCACTTGTCAACCGGTCTGTGGTCCCGCCAGAGCCTGTCTGCAAACTGGAAAATACGCGACGGAAACGGGAAATTATCACAACGGAATGGCGTTGCCGCAGGACACCAAAACCATCGCCCATTTTTTCAACGAAAATCATTATGAAACCGCATATTTCGGAAAATGGCATCTGGCGTCGTCAGCTTTGCATAATTTTCGGCAAAGCCCGGTTCCAGTCAATTTTCGCGGCGGTTGGAAAGATGAATGGATTGCGTCGGACACGCTGGAATCGACTTCTCATCCGTATGAAGGGAAAATGTTTGATGCGAACGGCAACGCTAAAGAGTTTAAGGATCAGTATCGTGTGGACGCACAAACTGACTGGGTTATGGAATATTTGCAGAACCGCAAAACCACAGATCCATTTTGCCTGTTTATCTCGTATCTGGAACCGCATCACCAGAATGATTTGAATGTATCTGTCGGCCCGGACGGCAGCAAAGAAAAGTTCAAAGATTTTCAAGTTCCGCTCGACCTGGAAGGCGAAGCCGGTTCCTGGCGCGCGGAGTATCCGGATTATCTCGGTTGCTGCAACAGTCTGGACCATAATCTAGGACGGCTTATTGCTGAATTGAAACGTCAGGGCATTTACGAAGATACATTGATAGTCTATACCGCTGACCATGGTTCACACTTTCGCACCAGAAATAAAGAGTACAAACGTTCATGCCACGATGGCTGCACCCGGATTCCGATGATTGTGCGCGGTCCCGGATTTAAAGGAGGTCAGACAGTTACTGAACTTGCCAGTCTGATTGATCTTCCACCGACGTTGTTGACTGCCGTCGGAATCGACGTTCCTGATTATATGCGCGGCAATCCGTTGCAACGCCTGGCGGACGGGAATGTTGCCGACTGGCCGCAGGAGGTGTTCATTCAGATCAGTGAAGATCACAATGGCCGGGCAATCCGTACTCATAAATGGAAATATGAAGTAGTTAATGTTCTGGAAAAATATTATCTATATACCTGTGATAAATATGTGGAACGCTTTCTTTACGACCTGGAAAATGATCCGCATGAAAAAAACAATCTAGTCAAAGACCCGCGCTATCAGGCAATTCGCCGTGAGCTGGCAACAACTTTGGGCAACCGGATGGCGGTAATCGGAGAAGCGTTTCCAGTTATTTTGCCAGCATAAAATTTTTATTTAAGGATGGTATTTATATGAATGAATCAAATTACAATGTTTTGCTGTTGATGACCGATCAACACCGTTTTGATGTTTTAGGCTGCATGGGCAATCCGGTGGTAAAAACTCCGAACCTCGACCGGATTGCCGCAGAAGGTACAGTGTTTGAAAATGCTTACACCGCCTGTCCGTCGTGTATTCCGGCGCGCGCCTGT
Organism: Victivallaceae bacterium; assembly: GCA_041674645.1. Taxonomy (GTDB): domain Bacteria; phylum Verrucomicrobiota; class Lentisphaeria; order Victivallales; family Victivallaceae; genus JBAYVM01. Next base: position 7,282 of record JBAYVM010000068.1, read on the forward strand.
TTGTTGACCGGAATGAATCAATGGCACACCGGCATTTTAGGCATGGGAAATATGCAACCGCCGATGGGAACTGGATTTCAACACACTTTGCCGGGAGAATTGGCTGATGCCGGATATCATACTCAGGGAATCGGAAAAATGCATTTCTTCCCGCAGCGCAGTTTGAACGGTTTTCATCATATCGTCCTCGATGAATCCAGAAGATATCAAGACATCAACTTCATGTCGGATTATGAACTTTGGTTCAATGAACATAAAGATGGCGATTATGGAATGAGCGACGGAAGAGATTGGAACGGCTGGAAAGGCAAACCCTATGATAATCCGCCGGAATTGCATCCGAACATTTGGACCGTCGATGAATCCATTAAATTTCTGAACCGGCGCGACCCCGGCAAACCATTTTTTCTGAAAGTATCTTTTGCCCGTCCGCATTCCCCGTATGATGCAATTCCGGAATATTTCGATATGTATAAAGATTTAGCTTTGCCGGAAGCTCAAGTTGGCGACTGGGCTTATGTTCACGATGATCCGGAAATGGCAAAGCGTCCAAGCGCCTGGCGTGGCGTGAAATCAAAAACTGAAATCCATAATGCCCGCGCCGGATATTACGGCAACGTCACCCACATTGACCATGAAATCGGGCGTTTACTCGAAAAAATGGAAGCTCAGGGCGTGTTGCAAAATACGCTGATTATTTTCACCTCCGATCATGGCGATATGTTAGGAGACCATAACCTCTGGCGAAAAACCTATGGATATGAAGGTTCGACGCATGTTCCAATGTTGGTGCGCCTCCCGGAAAAATTACAGAATAACGTTGTTCCACGCTCAGACAAGCCGGTTATGTTGCGTGATATTATGCCGACAGTCTTGGATATTCTCGGTTTGCCAGTTCCGGAAACCGTTGACGGCCTCAGCATGTATCCGTTAACGACCGGCAGGAATTGCGAATGGCGGGAATACGCTCACGGAGAGCACTGCACTTGTTATTCCGAAGAACAGGAAATGCAATACTTGACGGACGGAAAAATCAAATATATCTGGTTCCCGAGGCCAGCTACGGAACAGTTGTTTGATTTGGAACGCGACCCGTATGAACTGCATAATTTGTCAGAAATGGCTGAATACTCCGGAATTTTAAAAACCTGGCGGTTAAAGCTGGTGCGGGAGCTGGAAAAACGCGACTGCGGAATGACTGATGGAGATACTCTGGTCAGTCAGAAAGGGAAACCAGGAATTGCCTCTCCGCATTTCCGGGAACGTATTCGCAATCACGCCACGGCGCAGGAAAAAGCTGCGATGAAAGCTATTATGGGTTTTGACCTGTCAAACTGGCCGGAAAAATAATTCACCCAAAGCAGTCGTGATAAAATACTGACGAGATTTATTGACAAACGGTAAATTGAAGACTATTGTAAATTCATCTGTTAACAACATAAAGGAACGGGTAAAATGAAAAGAATTACTCTTTTTCTCGCCGGAGCAGTCGCAGTCGCCAGCATTTTTGCCAATGCAGAAGAATCAAATAATCTGGTAGCCAACGGTAATGCCGCAGATGGATTGAAAAATTGGAAAAATATTCAACAAGTTGTTGACGGCGGTCCGGACGGCGCTAAATGTTTTGAAGTTACGGGAAACAAACTTGTAAACAGCAACGAATTTACTCCAGTTGATGGCGACAGTGCATATCAGCTTACCGGATGGTTTAAATCAGGAGATGACAAACCTAATCAAATTTATTTTGGTCTCCGCATGTTTGATGAAAATAAACGTTTCATTGACTCCACGTCAGTAAATGTTTTGGCAAAAAGCGAAACGACTTTAGCCGCAGAAGCCAAAAAAGGCGAAACTGTGATAAAAGTCAAAGATGGTTCGACATGGGAACCGCTAATGGAAAAGAAACGGCTGACGGTTGTATTCGAAGCTGATGACAGTGGCGAATACAAGGATCTGCCTAATTTCAAATATTATAATGCAAGCAGCATGGAAAAGAAAGGCGATGATTGGGAAGTAACTCTTGCCAAACCGCTTGCCGCAGATTTTTCAGCAGGCACAAAAGTTCGGGCGCATTACACAAGCGGACATTACATGTATGTGTTTTCCGCTAAAAAGAATCTGGCAGACTGGACAAAATTCAGTGACAAAATCAGTCCGGTCGTAAAGTCTGGGGCACCGGGAAAAACTTTCTGGCCTGGAACCAAATATGTTCAGGTTCTGATTCTTGCCAACTGGGGACAGAAAGACGGCGAACAACTGTTGTTCTCTAATGTCAGCCTGGAAAAAGCTGAGGCAAAAAAATAAGTTTCGCACTTAAATGATGTAATAAATTTAATCCCGGGCAAGTCCCGGGATTAATTTTTTGTAACTTATTGATAGTGTTAGATATTCTACGCTTGATTTTTTTGGTTTTTAACGCAAAATCTTCATTTTTTTCCGTTAACCATTAAGATTTTTTGCATTTAAGCTTGCTTTTTTTGTTTTTATGGTTAATGTATATCGTCGGTTTTATATTTACTATATTATAACATAAGGTA
>JBAYVM010000069.1:0-9816 GCA_041674645.1 Victivallaceae bacterium
CGCCAACGTAAATACTGCGCACCTGACCGCCAACAGCGATACCGGGAACATCAACAATCGCATCGGACGGCAAATTTGAAATCGCGCCGTGATTCACAATGTTAATGGCGTCAAAGTAAGTCGGCGTGTTAGTTTCCAAAGCTACAATCACCTGGCACGGTTTTTCCGCGTAATACGGATGGTCGGCATCAACCGGAAATGGCGGTTTAGTGAATTCCTTGCCTAACAACCGCTGCGTTTCCAGCGTATGAGTTTTTTTTGCCGCCAGTTTTTCGTAACTGTCCGCGAGCGACTCATATTGATATTTTTTCCACTCGGTTTCCTCCCAGAAAAACGGCAGATATTCGATGATGTGGTCGTCGTAGCCGATTGGATACATATTGAACGCATTCAGCGTTTCCAGCGTGAACATTTGTTGCGGTATTGAAGCAAAACGCTTCTTCCAGTATTTAGATGCTTTGACTTTATCCAGAAACTCCTGCATGCAACTGGCGCGAGTACCTTTTTTTCTGACATCGAACAGCCAGTTCAGATGATTGATGCCTCCGGAAATAATTTCCAGTTCGCCGGGTTGCATGCCCAGTTGTTCCGCGATTACTCCAAACGAACCATGGACTTGATGACAGAAGCCGAGCGCTTTAATCGGGGAATAATTCTTGAAATAAGTGCAGAGAACCGACATTGGATTGGTGAAATTCATCAACCAGGCCTCCGGGCAAAGTTTCTCCATGTCGGCCAGTATTTCCTTGAACATGCAAATATTTCGCATGCCGTGAATCATGCCGCCGGGGCCGCCATTTTCGCCTTTCACCTGATGCGCGCCGTGCTTGGCCGGAATGCGCAAATCATTAACCCAGTTGGCGTAACGATTTGGCTCGCAGGACGTGATAACATAATCGCAACCGGCGAGCGCTTTTTTGCGGTCGGTCGTCGCGGTCAGCGAAACCTTTATTTTTTTATTTGACGCTAAAATGTCGGACACCACACTTTCGGCGGCTTGCAACCGTTCCGCGCTAATGTCCTGAATTACGAATTCGCTGCCATTGAACAGCTCATGCGCAATCAACTCTTTCGCCACGCTCATAACAAAGCCGGAACCGGCTCCCAACATCGAAATCTTCAACTTTTTCATTGTTTTCATTTTATTTTTTCAATTTTAATTTCGTCAATCCAAATCAGGTCACGAGATTTTTTATTGTATATGTACAAACCGCAATTATCTAAATCGTTGTCTGTTACAAAATTACCTGCAACAAAATGCCATTTGTCATCAATGGGAATAGACGAACCCAGACTTAAGTAGTGTTTGATTTTTTTGTTTTTGTCGTAATTGACGACCATGACATTATTATCGTGCCCGACTTTTGAAACATTAAATCCCTTTCGCAAGGCCAACGAGACTCGATATGGCGTATTGTTTTCCAGCGTCAATGGAATTTTATGCATTTTAAATGCGCCATCACCTTTTAATTTAAAACATCCTTTGCCTTTAAACGCTTCATTGTCCGCAAACTCCGGCGCTTCAAAATCTAAAAGTAAAACCTTTATTCCTTTGGTTGCTGAAGCTGCCGGCGGTATAACTTTAACGGTTTTTTCAGCTTTGGGAGTCAGCTTTTCGGCGGCGGGAATTTTATATCCGGCATTACCCAGCGAGATGATAAATTTATCGTTGTAAGCAGGTGAGCTGATTTTTATATGCGCCAGTTTAAAGTTGTTAAGTCCGCTTTTATCTATAAACTTGACGATTGTCAAGCTTCCGCCTGGAATGGTAACATTTTGAATTTTCTGTTCGAAGTTTGCTTCCGGGCAAATCGCCTCCACTTTGAAAGTTACCTGTTCGTTAGTATAATTGAAAATTTTTGCCTCAACTGTCGCAATGTCCGATTGCTCAACTGTTGCCGTCCACTGGTGAGCGGATTCAAGTTTATCAATCAGAATAACCGCTGAAGCTTCAGCTTTGGGCAATTCAAAAGTTACTTGGTTGCCGCTGGTCTTAAAATTCATTTTTTGCGGTTCCCCGTTAAGTTCGCAACGATAGCCGTATTGAGGAGTAAACCCTGCGGGCAAGGTGTACACCAAACTGCCATTTTTGCCTTCTCGATTAGCAATGGTAAAAGTTACGCAGCGAGTTCCGGCATTGGCAATGTATTTGTTTGTTTCCGGCAAAGTCAAGTGATTGTACACTTCAATTGCCGGGTCGCTTACTTTGATACCTTCTGTATCATTGAAAATCGCATAATTCAAAAACGGGCTGATGCGTTGACGTAACTTCAGCATATAATAAGTATTGGCTGGATAAAAACCGACTAAATCAAACCGATTTCCCATGAGGTAAGACTGGAGCAGACTTTTTCGGGTTAAAGGCGGAGCCCACAGTCCGTTCTGACTGCCCTGGAAGAAGATTTGATCCGGCAGCGTGTAACGGAAAATGTTTGGGTTGCGGGCAAAACCAGAAAGCAGAAAATAAAGTTGCGTTCCAAATACATCTGCGACACCCTCGGTCAAGGCACAAAATCCTGGTTCCAGTTTTCGCATATCGTGCATCAGCTTATTGATAAACTCCATTTTGTACATGGGTTTATCGCCTTCGCCGTGCAATTTTAAATAGGGATTGAAGTCAGCAAGATCATTGCGAAACGCAAATGTATCCAGATATGCAGTGTTGCAATGGTAATCTTTAACATAGATTGAAATCCACTTTTCGAGATAATCAGGGAATGCTTTACTTCGCCAGGTCATGGGAATATAACCGGAAACTGATTCCTCATAGTTGCCGTGTTTTAGTACTCGTGTTTCATAACCGGCATTTACTTCGTCGGTAATCTTCAACAATTTGTCTTTGCCGACATCACTATTTTCCGAAGTATATTCGCGGTTCTTAACATACCAGTCCCAAGTTGGCGGACGATATTTTTCCGGATATTTATTCCATTCCACGCCAAAGTATTTATCGGTCAAAAGATAGTATGGGGTTACTGCATTGCCGTGAAAATAATAACCGATTTGACCATCAGCTTTGCGCCAGATATCAATCATAGATTCAAACAGATTCTCGCCGCCTTTGTCAATTCGCGGCAGGTAATAGGTTGGGCAGGCGCCGTTAAAAGTGCTTCCCCACGCTTGAATATAGGACAACGACATAAAAGAAGCGCGCTTAAAATCGTTAAGCATAACGCTATAATCTTTGGATTTATTCATTAATCCGCCGTGGCCGGTAGCGCTGCCGCCCAACCAGGCATCACATTTACGCAACCACGGGGCGTAGGTGTTTACAGGATATTCAGAATAAAAATAATTCCGGTAAAATTTCGCTCCGGTATGCCAGTCGCCAGCATGAACCGCAATTGCATAATGGTAAGTCCGCGACGAGCCCGCTTTGATGCGATGTTTACGGTTGATGCTTAGTTCAATGGCATCCTGCCCCATGCTGGCTTTGCTGATGAAATGGGTTGACACCAGGAAACAATCATGACTGGCAAAATACAGTCCTTCATGTTCATTGTAAAAGTCGACAAATGGTAATCCGGCATGGTCTGGATATGCGATTGAGTGTTCGCCTTTAGAGGCCGGAAATTTGATAAACTCGCCAGCTGAAAACGGCCAGGCCAAAGTATCCTGTTCGGGCGAAGCGCTGATTTTAAGTTCGGAAAGAATTGGCGCGACTACTTCCAGCACATCGTATGTCGGGTTATTGTTGACCACTTTCAGGTCCCATTTGCTTAACTGATTGTCGCCGAGAGTGATGTCACAAATGACAATGATTTTCCACGCGGGAAATTCCCAGGTGAATTGTGCATAATTCGGGAGTTTTAATTTACTGTCTATTAACGTCGCTTCACGTTGACTAAGCCATTGACGTTGCGGTTGGTCCGGCGCTTTGAGGAGAAGGTCAAACATATTTGTGGTAATTCCCTCGGCCTGAATAGTCGTGTTCGTCACTTGGTTGACAATTCCTGTAAGCGCTCCGGTTTTGCGGGAAAAGAGTAATTTTAAATATTGGTTTTTCAGTTCCGCAAAGGATTGACTGTCAAAAGAATAAACTGCTTTTAAAGAGGAGATTGCCGGATCAATATTTTTATTGCGTTTTAACTCCAGTTTTATCTCCAACGGATTGACGCCTGAAACATTCAAGTCTCTAAGGTTATTATTGGTGATAACCTGCCAGGTTTTACCGCTGTCTTGAGACGCGTAAAAATTGTAATCCATGCCTTGGCCCGCCGTTTGGTAAGTGAGTTTTTCCCATGCCAAAAGCCCTACCGGTGATAGCGGATGAAAATAGACAATCCCATCATTAACGTCTTGAAGCGATGTTGCTTTAAAACTGGCGGTATTAGGATCAAATGAGTTGTCGCAAGTAAGAATAATGGTATCAAGCCGTTTTCCGTTCAATAAATCGCTTACGACAAGTGAATGAGTTCCTGCGTCCAGATTACCGACAGTTTCTTTCACCCAGAACCACATATCAGGCCCTGGAATGCGATCAGTTAAAACAACGGGAAGCTTGCGATTGTCAATTTGAATATGATAACTCCAGCCGGCTTTGAACGGCACTTTGTGGCGCATCCAGACATAATATTCTCCGGGTTTATTCAGATTGAACTGATAATTAGCCTGGCGGCAATAGTCAATATATTTTCCGCCGGAAGCTGATGCTTCAGCCTGAGGTTTGTAGTTGTCGGCGCTCTCCTTTATTTGAATCAATTCATTGGCTTTTTGACCGGACTTACGCGCAAAAACATCCTCTTGAAAATAAATTGCCATTGCATCTTCAGCTTCCAGCACAACATTTTCACTGCTTTGCTGCGAAGGCAATTTTTCATAAAGCTTAATGGTTCCGTTTTGGACATAACACCCGGAGAGCGATTTGGCTACCAGCGGAATTTCCTGTAATTGGTTTTCCGCAGTAACGTTCATCGCAAAAAACATTGACATGGATACCAGGCTGACTGAAACGTGATAAAACATTTTTATTCCTTTATTTTCTTAATTTCAATTTCATCTAAGTAAATACTGTCGGTGGTGTTGATGTTGTAAATATACAAATTGCAATCTTCAATCAGCGCCGGAGTTTTAAATGTACCAGTAATCTCATGCCATTTTCCATCTCTTCCGGTTTGATTACCCAGTGACACGAAAGCATGAAATTTACGGGCTTTGTCGTACTGGCCGACAATGAGGTAGTTTTTGTTACTTTCACTGCTGGTATTTTCGCCTTTCTTTAACGAAAATGTAATCGTGTAATCCTGATTTTTCTCCAAAGTCAAAGGAATTTTCTTAGCTAAAAATTTGCCATTGCCTTTCAATTCCAGACATTTCTCGCCTTTAAACGGGTCTGTTTTACAATTGCCTTCGCTATTTTCAAAATTTAAAGTGATATTGTCAGGAGCCTTGGGGGGCAGAGGCAGAGGATATTGTGCTTTAAGTTCTTTTGAAATCTTTATGGCATCACTTTTCCAGTTATCCGGTCCGGCATTTATGCCACGCAGGAACATAGAATATTGTCTGGATTTATAACCTTTATCGACGACTGGAGGAAGCGCTGCCCAGTAGTAGAATTTGTGATAAACTTTCTTGTCCCAAAACATACATTGACCTTGTTTCGGGTAGTAGGAAATAAAATACCCTAATATTCCCTTTTGACTGTCAGGATGATAAAGCGCAAACCATAGCAACTCTTTTTCAGAGCGCAAATGCCAGCCGTCATCGCTTTTGAAAATTCCTTCTGTCGTTGAGTCATCGGGGCGGCCGATTATCCATTCATTGGTGTTTTCTGAAAAACAATATTGGAAAATATAGAAGGAATAGATTTTTTGGTCTTCCACGGCTTCGAAACTCTTGTCAATGCGAATGCCGACCGGGGTAATCGTAATTGTTTTGAAAACTTTCAAATTACCGAGCATGGAAGTATCCTCAAAAACAATACTTGCTCCGGTATATACCGCATTTAAATCAGGCGCTTTTTCCGCTCCGTCAACTGTAAGCTTGATTGAAAGTACCTTTTCGGCTCCGCCTTCAGTATGTCCGGCGCCGATGAATTTTCCGCTGGCAGGAGCCAATATTGTTCCATAAAAGCCATTGTTATTGCCAATGTCAACGCCGTCATAATTAATTTTATAAATACAATAGTTAAGTTTACCTGAAATATCCACAGCATATTTGCCTGATTTCAGAGTAAAGCATCCATCTACAGCGGGAACCTCCGCCAGCAAAAAACTGCTACTCAATGCGATAATTAAATACAGACATAACTTTTTCATGTTCAAACCTTTCTTTTTTTTTGAATTCTGACTTAACAAAACGTTATCAATACAATGGATCTGGAATGCGATTGAAGTACCAGCGACCAGAAGTCTTTGCAGTGCTGGAGACAGTGCCAATCCATTGTTTGGCCTGCGCAATTGGCGGGGTCATGACATTGCCGCCAAGAGCCAGAAAATTTATATTAGATTTGTGATGCGGATAATAACCAACTTGATCAGGCCACAGATATGGAGTAGAAATCATGGTTTGCATATTAGGATTTAACTTGGGAGCATATCTGGCATTGCTGCCAGCAGCGTCGCCGGCATAAACTAAACGGCTGGAATTTTTGATGTTGCCCAACTTTTGTTTAGAATAATAAAAGGCCCGATCGTTGGCTCCATAGCAATTTATGCCGATGGTCTGTACCGCCGCCAGACTGGATAATGTCTCGCTCATATTATTGATGCTGCGCGCCTTTAAATCTGTCGCTTGAGGTTCACTGGCATCAACCGATCCCGGACATACCCATAATATGGCAGTACGGGTATATGGCGCCAGTACTCCGACCCAGCGTGTTTCGGGCGGAGCGGAGGTTGACACTTGTATCCAGCCGGGAACCATGTCGTTATTGTCATTAGCATACATCAACACCGAAGAACCTATTTGCTTAAGATTGTTGACGCAAGCAATAGCTTTAGCTTTGTCGCGGGCTTTGTTCAATGCTGGCAGCAGCATGGCCGCCAGAATCGCTATGATCGCGATTACAACGAGCAACTCTATGAGCGTGAACGGCTTGCGACTTTTTAGCGGTTTCATTTTTCGTTCCCTTTCTGTTGTTTGATTTGTTAGGCTAACCATTTTCCCGTTCTCCTTCCTGGTTTGATAATCCGTTTTTTGGAAACTCCTTGTTTGGGTTTATTTTCTACGTTTCTCGAACAACTAATTTAGGATCAACCACTATCCGCTGGCCGGTTTTGCGGTTGACAATACAATCCGCGGCGACATGGGCAATTTCGGTTTCATTAACTGAGATAGAGGTTAATGTCGGGTGCAGCACTTCAGTCCATGATGTATTATAACATCCTACAATGCTGATATTTTTCTTAAAGTCCAAGCCTAATTTTATTGCATCTTTATAAATCTGCACAGCACGAAAATCGCTCAACGTAAAAATTCCCCAAGGGCCTTGCTTCAAAATTTCCGTGAAATATATCATATTGGACTCTCTATTTTTCAAAGGAGTATCTCTGATAACGGTTATGCAGGATTCAGGAAGCCCTGCTTCCCGTATAACGGCTTTCATGCCACTAAGAGTAATCATGTCATTGCATTCGTCATCACACCGGCAACCATTGCGCTCATGTTCAACTTTCGTAAGGGTATCGAATGTAAAGAAAATAAACTTTTCACGTCCAGTTTTTAACAGATGTTCAGCAGCCAGTCGCCCGGCCTTGGCGTAATCAAAGGTGATGATATTAGCGTCCGGGAAAGCAATTGTGCTATTGTAATGCATTAGAAAATTTAACTGCCGGAAATTAGCCCGGTATTTGTGGAGCAGTTTGTACTGCATGCGTCTAGTACCGTCCATCACCAGCACATCAAGACCTTTTGCAATGTACTTTTTCAGATTCTTTTCGTCAAGTGAAAAATCGGTGTTAGGTGAAACTGCTGGAAGCGGAATGGTGAAAATATCATGAGATCCTAAATCATGAACAAGCGTTTCAACAAGGTTCTGATAAAGGTCCCCGCGAGTATGCATTGCCAGCCCAACCTTCTTAATTGTCTCAGCTGTATCTGTTTTACTGTTTGCAGTTGCTGGATGAGAAACAAACATTCCTTTGCGTGGAGTCTTGTAAATATAGCCATCAGACTCTAATTGCCGCACTGCGTTGCATATTGTTGGCATCGTTGTCTTGAAATACTCGGTAAGAGCCTGATAAGTAGGAATTCGGCTGCCCGGTGTAAGTTCCCCGCTAGCAATTTTTTGCTTGATACTCTCGCTGATTTGATAATATTTTGGCAACGGGAGCGCTTTGTCTATCTGCTTTAACATTTTTACTCTTTAGATTGCGTGACGTTACTATATAGTACAGATTATAGTGGATGGGATAAATAATGTCAATACCTAATAAAAAAAAAGAATAAAAATATATTTTTTGAACGTATTAAATTTTGTGATTGTGTTCAATTCTGTCCGTTAATCTCGTGCAATGCTTTTTTCTCAGGGTCAAAACAGAATGTTTTGAATTCCAGTGGCTTGAACTTAAGTTTTTGCTTAAATCTGGCAAACGGGAATTCGAGCACGGTTCCAGTCGAAATTTCAACATGACCGGCGCTGAACTTGACGGAATGTTGTTGACTGTCATCGGGCTGTTTTTTCGAAAATTGCATGAGCAAAAACGTCAATTTCATAGTATGGCGCAACAGGCGGCTCAGTTTTTGAACGAGAATTTTCAGGGAAACATTTCTATTGCTGAACTCGCGAAAAAATTACAGTGCAGCGAAGGGCATCTTTTTCGTAAATTCAAGGAATTCACCGGGGAAACCCCGTGGGCTACTTAAACTCAGTCAGAATTAAACAAGCTACTTTTTACCTGAAAAACACCAATTTCCAAATCAATCATATCGCTGGACTTTGTGGATTCAGCGATCCATATTATTTCAGCAGAACCTTTCATAAAATTACCAGTCAAAGTCCGAACAACTATCGCAATACGCAATAACCGTTACAGAGTCATATGCAAATAAAAATTCCAAGCTTGAAAAACAAAAATATTATAGTAGTCTGAATAATAAGAAGGAATATTTAACTCTAATACGAATTAAGAACAAGCTTGTTTATGCATATAATTTAGTAAAAGCTGGAGATTGCCATGAGTTTTGAATTTTCGAAAAAAGAACGGAACTTTTTGCTGGAACGGGTCGGGTGCATCGAACAACTGGCGTATATCCGTCAGTCAACGCTTGACGATGGCCGGGGACGCGGCTCCAGAATCGCGGAATTCGCGAACGGCAGCGGCTTGAATTTTACGGTGAATATTGACCGGGGAATGGATATTGCTGACGCGACATTCAAAGGCATTCCGCTGGCTTGGAAATCATCTAACCGTTATGTTGCTCCGGCGTTTTACGAGGCGGAAGGTCTGAATTGGCTCAGAACCTGGGGCGGTGGATTACTTACCGGTTGCGGACTGCGAAATGTCGGCGGCCCGGATAAGGTTGATAGCGAAAGCCACGGACTGCACGGTCGCCTTTCACATATTCCGGCGGAAGATATTGCGGTAGAAAAACAGTGGATTGACGGCAAATATGTTCAGTCAATCAACGGCTGGATCAAACAGACCGCAACATTCTTTGAAAACCTTCATTTGAAGAGAAAAATATCTTCCGTTATGGGCGAAAATTCGATAGTTATTGAAGATGTCATCGAAAATCACGGATTCTCAACTTCCCCGCTGATGCTGCTTTATCACATGAATCTCGGCTTTCCGCTACTGGATGAAAACGCATTTATCGAATCCGCCAGTCACGAAGTGATTCCTCGCGACAGCACGGCGGCGCACGGCATTAAAA
>JBAYVM010000070.1:0-9809 GCA_041674645.1 Victivallaceae bacterium
GCTTTTTTGAACAATTCAACCAGAATGTCCAATTTTTCGGAATGTCCTTCCGGGTAAAGCCCGAAGCGCAGTCTTCCGCCGCCTTGGTGACGGACTTTTCCTGCTCCGTCGCGACCGGTGCCGATGTACGCAATGCCGCTAATCAGTTCATTGTTCGGGAAGGCCGCCGCAATGTGCTTTTCAATATCTATTCCATTTTGGATTAGCACAATTGAAGTGTTGGCTTTAACCGCCGGACGGATATTGCTGACAATATCAATCTCCGGCAGAACTTTTGTTGTGATGATAATATAGTCTGGACTGTCTGAATATTCGGCGCAGGAACGGAAAACGCCATTCGGACGGAAGATGAAATCACCTTCAATGCTTTTGATGTCAAAACCGTTTTGTTTTACGGTTTCGTAGTCGGAACGGCAGACGACGGCGACTGAAGTGTCAAGGTTTTGTGCCAGACGTCCACCGTAATATGAACCGACGGCGCCAGCGCCAACGATTAGAATCTTAATTTTATCCATCATAAATTATAGGTCCTTTTGCCGAAAATAGCGGTTCCGACGCGGACAAAAGTCGCGCCTTCCTGAATGGCGATTTCAAAGTCTGAGCTCATGCCCATGGACAATTCCGGTAACTTTATTTGCAAATGATTTTCCAAATAATCGCGCAATCGGCGCAAACCGCCGAAGATATTGTGCAATGCTGTTTCCGGCGCTTCATACGGCGCCATCGTCATCAATCCTGCCAGTTCAAGATGTTCGCAGGTGAGGGCAACCTGTACCAATTTTACCGCGTCACTTTCCGTGGTTCCAAACTTTGACTCTTCGCCGGAAATATTTATTTCCAGCAGGATTTTAGGTTTTTTGCCAGCTTCCATCGCCAGCCGGTCCAGGCGGCGGAGTAATTTTTCCGAGTCAACGGAATGAATATAGGTTGCCAGTTGCACCGCGCGCTGGGCTTTATTGCTCTGTAAATGACCAATCAGATGCCATTCGATAGTTTCTGGCAGTTTCTTTACTTTTTCCTCCAGTTCCTGAAGGCGGTTTTCGCCAAAACGGAATTGTCCGCACGCATAAGCGGCGGCGATAGCTTCAGGTGGAAAAGTTTTGCTGACGGCAATAAGTTTCACTTCATCCGGACTTCTTCCCGCCTTTTCGGCGGCAGTCCGGATGCAAGTTATTATTTCAGTCAGTTGTTCTGCTATGTGAGTTGTCATTGCTGCAACAAATCTCATTAATCTTTTTTTGACAGTCTGATATTATGTTCCGGCGGCCGCATTGACACCTTAGTTCCCTGTGGAATGCTTTCTGTCAGCCAGACATTGCCGCCGATAACAGAGTCTTTGCCGATAATAATATCGCCGAGCACCGTCGCTCCAGCGTAGATGGTGACATTGTCTTCCAGCGTGGGATGGCGTTTTTTGCCTTTAATAATCATGCCGCAGGAATCTTTGGGAAAACTCAGTGCTCCGAGGGTTACGCCCTGATAAATTTTTACGTTGTTGCCGATTACGGCAGTTTCGCCGATAACAACACCGGTTCCGTGGTCGATGAAAATGCCTCTTTCCAGGTGGGCTCCCGGATGAATATCAATGCCGGTCATGCTGTGGGCGTATTCGGTCATCATGCGCGGAATCAACGGCACATGCTGATGATAAAGAGTATGCGCCAGGCGTTGAATGGTAATCGCTTTAATGCCGGGATAACTCACGACGATTTCGTCCAGTGACATTGCCGCCGGATCGCCTTCATAAGCTGCGGCGATGTCCAGTTTCATAGTTTCCCGTATTTCCGGAATTTCATTAAGCAACGCTTCTACAGCATTTTCGCTTTTTTCCATAATATCACAATCATCACAGTTATCTTGAGCACACTGGTAGCGGAACGAACGGATAATCTGGTCGCAAAGTTCGCTGTAAACCTCTGAGAGAATTCCGCCGATGCTGTAAGAAATAGTTTTTATGCTGTAGGTCTGATTGCCACTGAAACCGGGAAAAACAATTTCCAGCAGTTTAGTGATGATGTCAAATATTTCCTGTTGCCGGGGCAGGTTGAAGCCTTCAATATGATTGATGCCTTTTTCATCGTGATAAGTGGCGCAAATCCGTTTGACCAGATTTTCCAGATACTCTCCGGTCATTTTAGCGGAATCTTGATTGCAACATCTGCGCTTCATAATATCTCCTTTTGATGGGGGGTGACGGTGTAATGTCATTCCACGTTTTGTATTTGCTCCCGGATTTTTTCCAGGTCAGTTTTAAATTTCACTATTTGTGCGGTAATCTCACAGCCACCGGCTTTGTTGCCGAGCGTAGTAATTTCGCGGAACATTTCCTGCACCAGAAAATCCATGCTTCTGCCAACCGGCTCCGCATCATTCTCAAGAAATGTGGCGAAGTGGGAAAAATGGCTTTTCAGCCGGGTGATTTCTTCTGACACATCGCTTTTGTCGACGTAAATTACAATTTCTTTAAGCACGCGTTCATCGTCGGCTGAAACCGGCAGATTTTCCCGGGCCAGCCGTTCCAGCAACTTTTGCTTTAATAAACCTGGTATTTGCGCCGCTTGAGGTTCAATTCCCTGAACAATTGTCTCAAGAATATTCAGCCGTTCCATAAAATCGGTTTTTAATGAGTTGCCTTCATAGTCGCGCATAGCATTAAGCGCATCAACGGCTTTGCTGACTGCCGCCGAGAATGTATTGATAAATTCCGGGCGTTCAATGTCCGGTTGAACCGCTTCCAGGACGCCGGGAATGGTCATTAAGGTGGCGACTGATACTTCAGTGGATTGGCCCAGTAATTGCTGTACTTTGGCACAGTCTCCTGCCAGTTTTTCCAGTAGCGGCCGGTTGACTTTCATCGTCTCCAAACCGCTGGCAGATTCAACGCTCATGTTGACTTTTACGCTCAGTGCGCCACGGCTGATTTTGCCGGAAATGAGTTGCCGCAAAAGTGGCTCAAACATGGTTATTTCCCGTGGAAGACTGGCGCGGATTTCCAGTTGCTTGCGGTTTACAGATGAAATTTCCACGGAGAAATATAATCCGTTCGCGGCATCAACTGCGTCGCCTTTTCCAAAACCTGTCATACTTTTCATTAGCTGATATTCCTGAAAGATTATTTTTTAGTTGTTGCCACCGGCGCGGTAACTTTAGCTACTGGGGCAGCCGCTTTAGGCGCTGGAACAGTAACGTTCTTTTCTGTAATCGGCGCAACCATTTTTGGCTCCGGAACTGTAATTTTTTTGTCAACTGCCGGTTTGACCACCGGTTTTGGCGCTGGAACAACCGTGTGGGCTTTCAATTCGGCGTCAGTTACCTGCCGTCCAAAAATTGGCCGCCAGTCACCGAGTTTTTCACTGCCGACACCGCAGACAATAACTTTGCTGCCAGCCACATTGAACTGCCAGACCATGGAGGTCTGAATCAGAGCTTTTTCTTCCGCCTTGACCTGTTCCGGGGTTTTGGTTCCATCCTGATTCAGGTCAACAATAAAATTGGTTTTGACCAGTTTCGGGGTATTGAACCGGATGATGTTTCTAGGTTCAACATCAAGATAAAGCAGATTGTTTAAGGCGTAACTTCTGGCATTTCCTATTGCTGCCAGCAGGCTCCGGTCGATTGGAGTGAAACTTTTTACAATCAGTCGTATTGGCGACCAGCCAACCAGGTGACTGCCACTGGTTCCGAATACAATATACGCGTCTTTTTCGCCGGGAATTATCCAGGTGATACAGACTTGAGACAGTGAGGTGGATAAATTATTACTCATGGCGTCCGGATAATCGCCGAGAATATCTTCCGCCATAATTACCGGTTTATTGTACCGGATATACTCCCGTTGCAACACCGTGAGATTACGGGTGTTTTTTAGAAGATATTCTCTGGCGTTGCCGACGGCTTTGTCCTTCCAGTAATCATCTGATTTGCAGGATGCCGTGAACATGGCTATTCCGAGTGCGGAAATAACTGTTGTTAATAATAAAACCGCTTTCTTCATATAATGCGCTTTCTTATAGATTAAATGTTGATTTTAAGATATAAATTCTTTTAAATATAACGGAAAATAACCATAATGCCAGCAATCACACGCAAAGCCGGGAAATTTTATTGCAATTGATTCACAAAATCTGCGCTTATTCCCAGCAACTGTAAATTTGCGGGACAATATATTTGAGCACTGCGGCGGCCGGAATGGCGAAAATCATGCCGGTGATGCCGGCGAAAATTCCACCCAGCAGCACGACGATAATAGTTTCCAATGTGCTCAGTCCGAGTGATTCGCCGATTACCGCCGGATACAGGAACAATTGCTCAACTATGCCGTTTTCAATCAGGTAAATGGCTAAGATGCCAATGATTTGCAACATGGTAACATCAGCGCCGCCGACTGCCAGAGTAACCAGAATAGTGAATACGGCGCTGGCAACCGGTCCGATGTATGGCAGCAAAACTCCGCAACCGGCAATCAGTCCGAGAATCGGCGCGTAGGGCACGCCCAGAATATAGAATGCAATCGAAAAAACAATTGTATCAATTATAATCAGTGTCAGGTAGCCGCGCAACCAGATTTTCAATTTGTTAATCACTTCAGAAATAATCCGGCGTCCTTCTTCCAGCGACTCGGCGTTGGTTCCCGGAAGCCATTTGCCATTGAAAATGGTTTTTACCAGATACTCGCTCTGTTTGTTATTGCCATTATTTTCGTCGGAACAGAACGCGGCAATCTTATTCAGGAACAGCGAGAAGAAAAAGATAGTCAGCAGAATATCCAGCATAATGGTAAAGATGCGTGAAATAAAACCGGCCGTGAAAGTGAAGATGCCACCGGATTTTTTTAACAGCATTCCCAGTAACTCGCGTTGCGCGTCAGCATTGTTGATATAGGCGGAAACCTGGTCTATTGCCTGCCGCACCAGCGGAATTTTCTGAAATTTAGGCTTTAACTTTTCCAAATCACTGACAAATTTTTCGATGGCTGATTTTCCAACATTCGCGCTGAAATTATTTGCTGAAGTCTCAAAGTCAGATTTGGCGATGACGGCTGGACTTTCGGTACTGGTTTCGTCGGTGTCCGGTTTTTCTGTAGCTTTTGCGGATGAAGTTGCCAGGTTATTGGCGGTGACGGCAGGTCTCTTATTGAGCTCGGCGCTTTTGCGGCCAACCCATTGTTTAACCGAATCTCCGATGCCGGCGACGTAATTAGCGGAAAACATGGAAACAAGAATTACTAATATCAGCAGAATGATGGCAAAAGAGGAAACGGTCAGTGTTGTGGCTTTGGAAATAAGTTTCAACCGCTGGCGACGGGCTTGCTCTTCCTGGCTCAATTCCGGTTCCGGAGATTTGCGTTGGAACAGCGCGGATAATTTTTTTAACGGCTGCCCAAGCTGCCCGAGAGATTTAAAGATGCTGGAAATAATGCCGTTGCCAGCCAGCTTTCGTTCGTACCATTTTTCCATTGGCAGAAATATATAGGCGAGGATTAATCCGAACAAGACTGACTTCAAGAGGGTGGCGGTTAGCACGAATACGGTCAAGACAATCAGCGCCACGATGATTCCAGCGCCAGACTTCAACAGCCGTTTGCGACTGGCGTGCGCCGCCGTTACATTTTCCTCCTGCAACTTAAATGCGTCAGGCGATAAGCCGAGTTGGCGGGAAATTTCAGCGATGGCGTCATGCTTTTGTTCTGAATAATCCCCATTGGCAATTCCCAATTCAATCAGCGTCTTGACAATCTGGATTTTTTCATTCTCTGGAAGCTGACTTACAATGGCGGTTTTCGCCGGAATATCTACCGTTTCGTGCGATTTTAATTCTTCGGTGAGTAATTCAACTTTGCGCGCCGGATAGTCTTTGACCAGAATATTGCGGAATTCTTCAATCTCCAGCTCGCCCAGTGTGCCGTCAGTCCAAAGCACGGCTTTCATCAATGAAATTACCGCGCAACTTATCTCGTCGGTAGAATTGTCGGAGTAGTGCAGTAATCCGGATACCGCCGCAAACGCTTTCGCCGCGGGTTTTTCAAAAAAAGACCTGACCCGGTTATTTTTGGGTATCCAGTTTGAACTCATTACTCCTCAACTTCCTCGCGTTATCCGCAATGTTTAAGAAATCGTTACTTCTTTGTTGCCAGGCGTTACTTTGCCAATTACTGCGGCATTAAATCCTTGATTGCGGCATATTTTCAACGCTTGTTGCGCATCTTTTTCCGGCACAAACCAGACCATGCCGATGCCCATATTGAAGACGCGGTAAGCTTCCACATCATCAACTTCGCCTTTGCTGACCAGAAGTTTGAAAATCGGCAGTACCGGAAGCAAATCTTTGTTGAATTCAACATTCACGTTCTCAGGCAGAATGCGCGGAACATTGTCATACAGACCGCCGCCGGTGATGTGCGCCATGCCGTCCAGAGAAATGTCGGAGTTAATCGCCGCTTTTATGGCCGGCCAGTAACAGGTGTGCGGTTTGATTAACGCTTCGCCGACGGTTTCGCCCAGCTCATCAAGATAAGTGCTGACCGTGTAACCGCTTTTTTCGAAAAGTATTTTACGCGCCAGACTGTAGCCGTTGGTATGCAAGCCGTTTGAACTGAGTCCGATGGCAACGTGTCCTGGAACGATTTTCTCGCCGGTAATAAGTTGGTCTTTTTCCACAACGCCGGTAATTACTCCGACCAGATCAAGGTCATCGCCGTACATGCCGGGCATTTCAGCAGTTTCTCCGCCGAGCACGGCGCAATTGGCGGCTTTGCAGGCGTCGGCAATACCTTCAAGCACATTTTCATACAACGGACTGCGCAGTTTGCCGATGCCGATATAGTCCATGAAATAAATGGGTTCTGCGCCTTGCACCGCAATATCATTAATGCAGTGATTTACAATGTCATGACCGATAGTATCATATTTCTGCATCATATCGGCTACCATCAATTTAGTGCCGACGCCGTCGATGCTGGACACCAGTACCGGCTTGTTGTATTTGCTCAAATCCAGCTGAAATAAACCGCCGAACCCGCCAATCGGGGCGAGCATTTCCGGTCTCCTCGTGGAGGACAGTTTGGCTTTTACTTTGCTCAAAAGACCTTGCGCCAGATCAATGTCCACACCGGCCTGCTTGTAGAGATCGCTTTTTACTTTACCACTCACGTTCTGCTTCCTTTATGTTAAATGACAATAAAAATATTCAAACTGTAATTTAAATCAAATTTATTTTTTTACAAAGTCGGAACCGGTTAAGGGCGGTGGAAAATGCTGATCTGCCATCGGCTTGCGCTGGATTTTCTGGTGATTCTTGTCGAAGCCGTAAGAAGCGCATTGAAATGCGTGACAAAAGGTTTTGATAAAAACGCAGGAAAGCATCAAAAACGGCAGCGCGACAGTTTTCAGCTTCCTCAGTCTTCAGTGATTTTCATCAGTTCCGCTTCAACCACCCGCCGCCATTTTTCGATTCCAGCTTCATCCAAATTCGGCGGAATATAAATCATATCGCTCAATATTAAGGTTAATTTGGCGCCCGGCTTGGGAATCTGAAAATTGTCCCAGCTCTTTATCTGCCAGTAACGGCTGGCGTTGATAGTGATTGGAATAATCGGGCGTCCGGTCAGTGAGGCCAGATGAATCGGCCCGCGGCTCATCCGATATTTCGGGCCGCGCGGCCCGTCCGGCGTGAAACTTACATGAAAACCTTCTTTGAGGGCTTTAATCGCCTCCCGTTGCGCGGAAGCGCCTTTTTTTGAACTTGAACCGCGCAGACTTCTTAGTCCGAAATGTGAAATCAGGTCGGTAATATATTGTCCATCCCGCGATGCGCTGACTACGGCGACGGTGCGTTTTCTGGTCGGAGCCGGGAATAACGCCGGAAAAAAACACAGCCGGTTGTGCCAGGTGACCGTGATTGTTGCCCGCGCTTCTGCCGCATAATTGTTCGGATCTAAAATTGTAGTTTTTAAACAAAATGTTTTGATAAACTTCAAAAGCAGGGCAGGGGGTAGAAATATCCAGGTGGGAAGTTTTTTGATATTTCTGAATTTCTTCGTTAAAAATCTCATAATTGTTTATTCCGGTAATATTTACAATGTTGTCTCAAGATACACACCTCACAGTCGGGCGTTCGCGCATGACAGGTTTCCCGGCCGTGCAAAATCAACATGTGAGAAAAATTCGTCCAATAGCGCGCTTCGAGCAAACCGTTCACCACCGCTTCAATTTTTTCCGGAACCTCCGACTTTACCACGCCCAGCCGGTTCAATAACCGGTTGACATGCGTATCCACCGCAAAACCCGGAATCTCGAACGCATCGCCGAGAATAACGTTGGCAGTTTTTCTGCCGACTCCCGGCAGACTGGTCAATGCCTCCATCGTTTTAGGAACTTCGCCGCTGAAACGCTCCAGCAGCGCCTGGCTGGCCCCAATAATACTTTTCGCCTTGTTCCGGAACAGCCCGGCGGATATTATCGCCTGTTCCAGTTCATTCCGGTCTGCTGTGGCAAACGATTTTACATCCGGAAATTTCCGGAAAAGATTTACGGTAACTTCATTCACCCGTTTGTCAGTACATTGTGCGGAAAGAATCACCGCGACGAGCAGCTGAAACGCATTCAAATGGTTTAATGAACAGCGGCAGTCGCCGTATTTGGCATACAGAATCCGGTTTATTTCCTGCAATTGTCTGGAGGTTTGAAGTGTCGCCGGCATTTAACTGATAGCATTAATTAGCTGTTTCAGCTTGTCGATGGCGATTTTGCTGGAATCGTAATGGGCATTTTTTGCCGCGAATTCCAGTTCACGCCCGGCATCGCTTAACGCGTTGGCCCCGACATTCGCCGAGGTGCCTTTAATGGTGTGCCCCAGCCGGCTCAAGTCCTGCCAGTTTCTCTCAGTCAAAAGTGCGTCAACCTGCTTCGCATAGTCGTTGACCGTTTCGATAAAAGTATTCATGAGTTCAGTTGCAGTCTCATCATCCAGTTCAAAACTGGTTTTAAGGTACTGCACTATTTCAGCTTTCAGTCCGGTTTCAACGCTCATTTCTGAAGCCCCTCTCTTGATGGTTTTTGACTACTCGCAAACATAACAAAGTTTTCCAGCATTTTCAAGCCGTACTTCTGACTTTTTTCCGGATGAAATTGTGTGGCAAAAACATTTTTGCTACCGACAATCGCCGCAAAATCAACGATATAATCGCTGCTCCCGACAACGCAAGCTTTATTCTCCGGCGCCGCATAATAAGAGTGGACAAAGTAAAAATAACTGTCGTCGGGAATTCCCGCCATCATCGGACTGGCGGTGCATTTTTTTACGCTGTTCCACCCCATGTGCGGAACTTTTTCGCCACACTCGGGAAAACGCACTACTTTGCCTTTGAAGACGCCCAGACCGGAAACGCCCGGCGCTTCTTCACTGGATTCCAGCATCATCTGCATTCCGAGACAAATTCCCATTACCGGCTTGCCGGCGGCAATCGCTTCAAGTATCGCCGGTTCAAAACCGCGTGACCTGAGGTGCTCCATGCCGTCGCCAAAATTGCCTACGCCGGGAAGAACCAGCGCGTCAAAACTCTTCAAATCATCCGCCCGGTCAACCAGCCGCAGGTCGCCGCCAACGCTTTCCAGCGCTTTCGATACGCTCAACAGGTTGCCCATATTGTAATCAATCAATGCAATCATTATTCCATGCCATTCTGTCTGTAAGTAATTTTATACCGAACTCCTAATATACAATAAAAAACCGAAAAAAACAGCCTGCGTATCCGGTAGACAACATTATTATCGAATTTTTTGGGAAGAGGTCTTGCAATATTTTTTCTTATA
>JBAYVM010000071.1:0-9806 GCA_041674645.1 Victivallaceae bacterium
CACACTGATTGAGTTAAAGCTGTTACTGAAAGCCAAAGGCCTGCATCTGGCTTGCGGTTTCTGCCTGGTTATGCCGCCCAATTACCTTCCATTCGGCGGTCCGGGATTGCTGGAGAAACAACAAAAGCATTTTACCCGCAGTGAACAGCGACTGAAAGAGATTGCCGAAATGGTCGGGCAGATGAAACATGGAAGGATTGAGAAAACGCCTTGCGTGCCACATTTTTTCTCTGCACTTGTGCATAAACTGTTTTTGATGCGAATGAGCAAAGATGCGAGCAAATTCCAGGTGAATGTGCGTTGCAATTCCTGCGGTATCTGTTCCCGTGTCTGTCCGTCTGGAAATATTGAGCTTGCTAATGATGGCAAGCCGACCTGGGGTAACAACTGTGAACAGTGCATGGCGTGTATTCAATGGTGTCCGCAAAAAGCTATTCAAATTCGCGGGGTGTCAGAAAATTGTCCGCACTATCATCATCCAGATGTTTCCGTCAATGATATATTTGTGCGTTAAAACGAACATGTTTTAAAAAAGTTCTGAGAAGCAGAGTTCATTACTTGAGCAGGAGCGTGAGGTTTAATTGGAAGTAGGCTGTTTTTCCGTCCTGCGCAAAGTATTCCTGTGAGCTTACGAACGTTGCTGGTGAAAGAGTATAAGAGCTCTGTTCCTTATTCCGACGGGATAACAGAAGTTGATGTTAACGTATAATGCGCTGGCTTATGAATATTTAAGTTGGAGCCAATGAACGGAATCGAACCGTTGACCTATTCATTACGAGTGAATTGCTCTACCGACTGAGCTACATTGGCTTGCACTGGAGCTTTAATGTAATTACGATTGGATGATTTTAAAGCGCGAAGCTGAAGATTTTAAAGAAAACTTCCAATTGACTGAACGTCCAATTCGAAAAAAATAACAAAAATAACCACATTTTGCCATTTTTTATGCTATACTATATTTACAGGCAGTGACGTTTTATGACGTTACTGAGAAAAATAAAATAACATTTTCAGGTGGCAGTTATGGTTAAGAGATTGCAGATTATATTTTTGATATTCTTTTCCATCAATACTTTTGCCGGGATAAAAATAGAGAAATTGTTTGATGGTAAGAATCAGGTGACCGGGTATGTGATTGTCAATAAGTTTTTTAAAGCTGTACTTGTTGATCCGGGGCAGGTTGAAGCAGAAAATTATGGTGAAGACGTATGTCGCGGCGGCTGGTTCAGGGACATAATTCTTAAAAACACCAAAAAAAATCTTTTAGGGGAATGCAGAATACCCGGTGGCGAATTCAGATTCGGACTCGCTCAGATTTTTGAACCGACTATTACCATTCCTGCGGACGATAAAGTTCAACCGGCAGACATGGTAACTGGCGGTGGAAAAATAAAACAGAGCAAAGACGGCAGGATTAACATATCTGAAGTTTTTCCCTGGAAAACCAGTGTGGAGGAAGAGACGGGAAAAATTGTCGTGTCTTTTTCGCAGGATGCCACATTATCAAATGACTTTGCTTATAAAATGCGGATTGACCTCACGTTTACTGATTCCGCGTCGGTAACCGTTAAAGGCATTTTTTTCAATACTGGTCAGAAAGAGTTTACCGCTAATATTTGTCTGGCTCCGGTTTTTGAAAATCCTTATGAGGACACCGCATGGATTACCGTACCGCATTTAGATGCCAGAAAACAGGAAGACAAGCGAATCAATATTATTAGTAAAAATCCAATTTTAGTCAAGGAGCTAGGCAAGGAATATTTATTCAATGAATCAAGATTGTCCAAAGCTAATCGCTGGGTTGCCGCCGGTGGACTTACAGGCAATGCCGTTTTTGCGTTTTTAGGCGAGTTGCCGATTGATAAAGTGGCGTTCTGGAAAAATGCTCAATGTTTTTCTTTAAAGCCTTATATTAATATTACAGCCGCGCCTGGAGTCAGAACGGAATGGAAATGGAATGTTATTTTCGGACGCGGCTTGAATCGCGTTTCTAAAG
The DNA here is from genome assembly GCA_041674645.1 of Victivallaceae bacterium. Lineage (GTDB taxonomy): Bacteria > Verrucomicrobiota > Lentisphaeria > Victivallales > Victivallaceae > JBAYVM01. The sequence goes on from JBAYVM010000071.1 coordinate 1,997, forward strand.
TTACAGACAAAGGAATTTTCGCATTCTATGCGGAGCAGGGCAGTAACGTCAGTGAAAGATTACTGAAAATGGATTTTATGCCGTTAAGTGAATTAAATGGCTTGTTTTTGGACAGCACGGTAAAGACGATGACTGGCAGAATGATTATGACGAAAAGCAGTGAAATGATTAAAATATCTCCACTGCAACCCGGCGTAATCACGTTGAAATTGCCTGATCATATCAAAAAAGATAATAATTATTTGCTCAAACTGGAACTTTTTTCCGGCGATAACTTGTTTTATGAAATGACCGAAGCGTTTAGCCCGGAATTGTAATCCTGTCCGCCGAAGGCGGTTTTTTCTTGATTTTCAAGTTCCTCTCTTCCTGCGCAAAGCATTCCTGTGAGCTTGCGAACGTTCCTGACGGAGGCGTATAAGTTTGTAGTGCGAGACTGAAAAACGGCACTAAACTGGACGCCTTTACTGAGCTCTGGTAAAAGTCTCAATTGATTGGCACTTCCCTTTTACAATTACTTCCAAAATTTGCGCAACCGGGCGGTTTGTGCTTTGACATTTTCCGCCTGGGTGATTTCGGTGACCATGGCGATGTGAGTGGCGCCGATGGCGAGAAGTTCTGGAAGGTGTCCGGCTTTGATGCCGCCCATCACGGTGAAGGGAATATTAACTTGCCTGGAAATGTTTTTGACTGCCTCAATGCCGATGGCGCCGCAGGGAACAGCTTTGGTTCCGGTTGGAAATACTGGACCGATGTTGATGTAATCCGCGCCTTCAGTTTGGGCGGCAAGCGCTTCCGGTAAATTGTGCGTGGAACTGCCGAGGAGCAGGGCGTCGGTTAATTTTCGCGCAACGGTCAGCGGCAGGTCATCCTGGCCGAGGTGAACGCCGTCCGCGCCGACGGCCAGCGCGATATCCAGATAATCGTTGATAATCAACAATATGCGATGAGCAGAAGTTATTTTTCGATATTCCACGGCTAGTTCGTAGATGGCTTTTTTACTTTTGTTTTTTTCCCGGAGCTGAACGATTTTAGCGCCAGCGGCGGCGATTTCTTCCAGAATATACAATACCGGACGGTCGTGAGTGAATTCAGAAGAAATCACCGGATAGAGGTCAATATTTTTGAATGCGGCGAGACGTTCAGCTTTGGTCGTAAATAAATTTTTCATTAATTTTTTTCTTTGCTAAGTTCAAAATCTGGACAATCGTCCATCGGGTTTACTTCTTTTTTATGGAGCGAACACCGCGACAGGAATGGATGAGCCATATAATGTTTACAATCGCGGCAGAACTGTTTTTCGTCAACGGCAACTTTAATTTGCGGTTTAACTTCCGCTTCGGTCGCCAGGAGCGCCGATAGTCCGAACAAAGCCTTGCTGTTTTTGGTGTCAGCCATTGTCGTTTCAAGTTCAATATCTCCAACTTTGCCGTTGCAAAGCGGACAGACTAAAATTTTTCCGGAGGCTTTCCAGCCGTCCATGACAACTTTTTCTTTAGCAATCGTTTTTTCCCTGCACTGAGGGCAGGTGATGCTGTCGCCGCGTTTCATTGTTCAAGCTCCGATTCCGTTATAATTATCGTTTTAGTATAGAGCATTACCGGTAAAAATCAAACTGTGATTAATTAACCGCGCCAGTTTTACTTATTGCAGTGGCGTGATAAATTAGGTTGAATTGTAAATAACGAAAAAAAGGTGTTGCTGGTGAAAGTGTATGTGGATGCGGATGCGTTTCCGAAAGATTTGAAAGAGATGTTGTTCCGGGCGATTGAACGGACGAAAGTGCAATTGGTTTTAGTTGCCGGAAAAACGATGCGGGTTCCGTATTCTGAATATATATCTTTTGTAACGGTTCCCGGCGGAATTGACGCTGCCGATGACCGGATTGTTGAATTGGCTGAAGCCGGCGATCTGATAATTACCGCAGACATCCCATTGGCAAACCGGGTGGTGGATAAAGGCGCGACTGCGCTCAATCCGCGCGGCGAACTCTATACGGATAAAAATATTAAAGACCGGCTGGCGACGCGCGATTTGATGAATGATTTGCGGGATAATGGATTATTGTCCGGCGGTCCGGCTTCGTTTAATCCGAAAGACCGGCAGACATTTATTAATCAGCTGGACCGTTTTCTCACTAAAGCCGCACGGCAAAATAATTAATTCTGACGCGGAGTCGGGGTGGACAACGCCTGGAGTTGTTTCATCAGCTCCTGTTTTTCTTCCGTTGTCTGCGCCATACGTAATTGAGCCATAACTTCATTTTTCTGATTCGTCAGATAATGCAGTCTGATTGATGCAATACATTCAAGGAAAGCTTTTTCTGTTTTGTCGCCCGGAAATTTATCTTCTGATGACAAAATCATGCTCAGTTTAGCGTTTTGACTATTCCGTTCCAGCTCGGACAGATGGATGCGGGCGGAAGACCATTCGCCGTTCAGTGAAAGATTGATTAACTCATTCAACGCTTTGCCGACAGGGGTGTCGGTAATGCTTTCCGGCGGCAGTTCCGCGGAAAGTCGGGTGGCGATTTCTTCCTGATTTAACGCCAGTTTCAGCAGGGTTTCTTCCGCGTGTATCAGATTTTGCGGCAGATTGTTTTGGCGTGGCGTGACGTTATTTTCCGGCTGACTGGTTTCCGGTGCAGCCGGGGGGCGATAGTTATTAAATTTGTTTTTCTCTTCACTGTTAAGTTTATTCAATTCCGCAAAAACCGTTTCCGGACGAACAGACAAGAGTGCGCTTATTCGTTGAACATAAAGTTCGCGGACAATCGGCTTGGATATTTTTCTGACATATTGAATAAGTTCAGCAATCGCCCGGCTTTTGCCGAACGGCGTATTCAAATCATGTTTTTCTAAAACTACCTGACCGAGAAAGTCCAAAAAGTCCATGGCGGAATTAACGACTTCAGCCAAACCTTCCTTGCCGGATTTTTTAAATATTCCGTCCGGATCTTCGCCTGCGGGAAATTTGATTATTTTAAGTTCAAAGTTCAATGGCAAAGTGATTTCAAACGCGCGTAAAGTGGCTTTGACACCGGCCGAATCAGAGTCAAACGCCAGGAACAGACAATCCGTGTAACGCTTTAGAATTCTGGCTTGTTCGTCTGTGAACGCAGTTCCTTGCGGCGCAACGGCATTGGTAAATCCAGCGCGGTGCATGGCGATAACATCCAGTTGTCCTTCGCAAATGATGGCGGATTTTTTTGCCTGCATTTCCTGACGCGCCAACGGAAGAGCATACAAGATATTGCCTTTCTTAAATACTGGAGTTTCCGGGCTGTTGACGTATTTGGCGCCTTGCGGATTAGCTTCAATTGTCCTGGCGCTGAATCCGACTACCCGGCCTTGTTCATTCCAAATCGGAAATACCAGCCGGTTACGGAAACGGTCGTATATTTTATTGGTTTCCGCATTGGCCAGAATAATGCCGGACTCAAGCAGTTCATCTTCGGAAAAGCCCAGTTTTTTTCCGTGCTGCAGGGACGCGTCCCAGCTGTCCGGAGCTGCGCCGAGCTGAAAACGTTCCGCAATGTCAGCGGGAATATTTCTGAAAGCCAGATACTGCGCCACCGGTGTTTCCGGTTGAGATTTCAGTAATTCAGCATACCATTTGGCAAAAGTTTCATTGAGTGAGTACAACCGTTCGCGACGGTTAGCCCGGACTTTTGCCAGCTTTTTCTCTTCAGGATTTGAATAATTGCCTTCCGGAATAATCACGCCGCATTTCGCGGCCAGTAGATGAATAGCGTTGGGAAAATCCACCCGTTCCCATTCCATGATAAAACTGAAAATGTCTCCGCCTTTGCCGCATCCGAAACAGTGATAACGCTGATGTTGTTCGGTGATGGTGAAAGACGGAGTTTTTTCCTGATGAAACGGGCAAAGAGCTTTCCAGCTTCCGCCACCGGCCTTTTTTATTGGAATATAAGCGCGGATGACATCGGTGATGTCGCAGCGTGAACGTATTTCATTTACGATTTCTTCTGGAATTGCTCGATTCATTTTTATTGGAAAACAGAACAGAATTGCCGGTTATTTGCTGGCAATAACTTTTATCCGTTGTTCTATATTGGCCCGTTTTTTATCAAGTTGAGGATTTTTCGCAGTCAGTTCCAGATATTTCTGATAGTATTTTGCTGCGCGCGACGTGTTATGCATATACCGGTCCAGGAATATGGCAAAATTCAATACTACAATATTATTATCCGGGGATGCATTATAAGCCCTCACAAAGCTGGCTGCCGCTGCCTTTAAATTATTTCTGGTGGCATAATAAATGCCCATCTGGTTCCATATTTCAGGTCCGGCGGTGATTCTTTGATCAGTAGCCAGCGAGTTGTAATATTCAATTGTTTTGTCCAGATTAAGCCGGTCGGAACAGCGCGCCAGAAGAATCATGGCATTCTGGTCATTATGTTTGATTGCCAGCGCCCGCAGTAACGGGGCGATAGCATCCTGAACTTTATTGTTTGATTGAGCGTAAAGTCGCCCAAGGGTATATTGCGCCATAAAATTGTCCGGGGATACTTTGACCGCCTGCCGCGCGGATTCTAGCGCCAGCTCATCTTTTCCACAATATTCACAGGCAATGGCTTTTAATATCAAGGCGGACACGTTGCCTGGTTCACGGTCAGCGGCGGCGGCGGCGTATTTTAACGCGTATTTCCACTGACCGTTACTGCCGTAAATGGTTGCCTTATCAAGAAGTTCGGTGGTGGACATGGATGATGTTCTGCCGCAACCGGAGACAAAAAGCAATATTGTCAGAAAAGTAATTGTCGCAATGACGGGATTTTTAAATAATTTAAGCATAATATTCCACATAAAGTTCATGTTTATAAATAACTGCATCTGCGGAATGCCGGTTACCGTGGCACTCCCGCTGAATAATAAACTTAGCTGTCGGAGTGCAATTTTCAAACCGGCAACTGTCGCTTTTATTGAATAAATATTTCTGTCCGCTCAGGCAGGTGTTTAATTGCGAAAAGACGTGACGGATGAGTCAGCATTTGCTGGTGCTGTTGCGCACAGCCAGCGTTGTCGAAATAATCGTTTCCAGCGGGGCATTTTCTCCGTTCAGCAGCAGGCGCAGGTTGTTTCTGATGGCGTCCGCAATTTTTTGACTGTGCTGGCTGACGCTGGTCAAGGCCAGATCTTCCGCAATTGCGGTGTTGCCAAAACCGATTAGCGAGCAATCGCCGGGGATTTTGATGCCGTTGGCGGACAAGTAACGCAACGCTCCGGCCGCCAGCGTGTCGTTGCCGCAGAAAATCGCGGTCGGCGGCTGTTTTTGAAATAATTCTTTTGTCGCGTAATAGCCCCATTCCCTGGACGGTTCTTTGCATTTTATATAGTCTTTACGAATTTCAAGACCATTTAAGCTCATAACATCTTTATAACCTTTTAATCTCAATTCGGAGGTTCTTTCGTAAGTTCCGCCGATGTGGGCAATCCGTTCATGGCCCATGGAAATTAGATATTTCATGGCGCTGACTGCTCCTTCATAATCATCTGAAATAATGTGCGGAATGTTCAATTCTGCAATATTCAAATCAAAAAAAATGGTCGGGATGTTTAATCTCCGGTATTCTTCGATGCATTTGGCGTTGGGCACTGCAATCAGCGCGTTGGCATTGGCTTCAGTAAAAAACTCCAGAATCCGGTTCTCTTTTTCCTTGATATTGTGGGTCAGGTGAACTACTGGATGCAGAGAGTATTCGCTGAAACTTTTCTCCAGTTCGGCAAAAAGTTTGTAATAAAATATTTCATCATCCGGAAATATAAAACCTATCAATCCACTTTTGCCAACATTGTTCGGACGACTGCCGACAAAGTTCCCTTTGCTTGATTCTTTGTAGATCAATTTTTCCTGTTCCAGCAGTTTTAGCGCTTTGCGAATAGTCAGGTGACTGCAAGTGAACATTTGTGATAAATTGCGTTCAGACGGCAGTGGTTCATTGTTTTTGAGTTTCCGGCTGTTAATCAGCTGTCTAATCTCTTCCGCCAGTCCAATGTATTTTTCCGGTTTACCGCGCTTCATGATATTAAGAACTTTATTGTTAAATTGGTTTATCGTTTATTATAATTCTTCGGGAACGCAAAAGCAAATTATTCAATATATATTTTTAATTTATATCGATATACTTAATATGTGATATTTATTGGCTTGTTTGCATGTTTTATTAATTATATCGATATAGTTTAAAGACTTAAAATCTTTTGCATAAGCGTTGACGCAATTCAATGAATGGGTTATAATTTTAGTGTAAAGTTAAAGAATATTTGTTGTTCAACCGGAGCAGAGGTTATGGGTTCAGTAATACAGTCGATAGATAAAGATGCGATGGGGTTGGTTTCCGGCGATGGTTTTATTTATGTCGCGTCTGGACTTCAGGGCAGGGTGTTCTGTGAGCTGGCGGGAACGTTGGTTCACCGGTTGGATGTTGCTTTGGCGCAGAATCCGCATCCGGTAGATTTTAACAATCTCGGTGGTAATTCGCTTTGGCCGGCTCCGGAAGGCGGGGATTTCGCTTTTAATTATTTATCCGGTTCTGATGTCTGGCTGGTTCAGCCGGCGATTAACCGGGAATGTCCGGCAATTACGAAGGCGGACGGCGGTGAAATCGCCGTTGCTAAAAATATTGAATTATTTAACCGCAAAGGTTGCAGAGTAAAGGTGAAATTCAGCCGGTCGGTAAAAGTCAAGGATATTTCAACAATGACGGTGTGTTTCGGACTGAAAGGCGTGGCGTACAGTTCGGTGGATTCTTTTGAACCACTGGCAGAATATCCGGCAAATGAAGTATTGCTGGCGGCCTGGTCGCTGGAACAGTTTCCTGGAGGCGAAAATATTATCGCATTCGGCAAAACCGCAGGCGTGGCTGCTGAAAGCATCAATGCGGATTTTTACGGCGACCCGTCAGACCGAATGGAGTTTGCCGGACAAATGTTTTCTTTCCGGCTGGGCGGAAAACCGCGATTGCAGATTGGAATAACCCGTAATGCCGCGCCGGAACTTATTGGCGCTTATGACCGGGAACGTTCGCTGTTGATAATCCGCCGTACGCCGGTTCAGGACGGATTATATATAAATATTGCCGACAACGCACAGGATGCCGGGCCGTTTTCCGCAACTGATATGTTCAGTATTTTTAATGGCGGTGAGCTCGGTTTTTATGAGTTGGAAACGATTGCGCCGGTAATGGTGAAAAACGGCATGTATAACGGCAGTTCTCTGCCTTCAGAAACGATTATACTGCAAGGAAGCCGGAAGTCGCTGGCGGAATATTTAAACCATGAACTAAATATTGATATGAATTTTATTGATAAACACACAGGAGAGACACGATGAGCAATATCAGAACGGTTTTGGGATTTGATATGGAAACAGATATTGGCAGCTGGACGCCGTGGTATGAAGGATTGCGCCACGGCACGCCGGTAATTCTGGATATTCTGAAAAAACATGAAATCACCGGCACTTTTTATTTCACCGGTGACAGCTGCCGGAAGAATCCTGATGTTCCGGCGACGGTAATAACTGCCGGACATGAGGTTGGATGTCATACTTTGTTCCATGAAACTATCGGGGAAGCATTATTTGACATTCCGGGAATGATGCCGATTCTGCCGGAAGAAGTTGAAAACCGTATTCGTCTGGCGACGGAATGGGTGGAAGAGGTTGCCGGTGTCAGGCCGGTTTCTTTCCGCTGTCCGCGCCTGTTCGGTTCAACTGCGGTAGTAAACGCGCTGGAAAAACTTGGTTATAAAACTGACGCGACTTATCCGATGTATTATTTCAGGGAAAG
>JBAYVM010000072.1:0-9780 GCA_041674645.1 Victivallaceae bacterium
AGGAAAGCCTGTTGCAATTTTGGCCGGAGCTGAGCGAAAAAGGCAGAAAGCAATTATCCGGGCAGATTAATGATATTGATTTTGAACAGATGGACAAGCAAATTGCTGAATACGTGCTGAAAAAACCGGAAGTACATATTCCGGCAGATCTTGAGCCGGCGCCATATTTTCCGCTTCATCCCCGCGACAAAGCCGAGGAAGAGTTTTACCGGAAAGCCAAAGCGAAAGGCGAAGAACTGCTGAAAAACGGCAAAGTCACTGCGTTAACCGTTGCCGGCGGACAGGGCTCCCGGTTAGGTTTTGATGCTCCGAAAGGCACTTATCCGATTGCTCCGGTGACTGGCAAGACATTGTTCCAGTATTTCGCCGAATCACTGCTCCGGGCGAGCAGAAAATACGGCAATGACATTACCTGGTACATTATGACCAGCACTTTAAACGACGCCACCACCAAAAAGTTTTTTGAAGAGAATGAATATTTTAACCTGAATCCGGAAAATGTGGTATTTTTTGTTCAGGGAACCATGCCGGCAATCGGTTATGACGGTAAACTTTTACTGAGTGAAAAAGATTCGCTGGCGCTGGCGCCGGACGGTCACGGCGGCACACTGCTGGCATTGCGCAAATCCGGCTGCCTTGACCGCATGAAACGTGAAGGCGTGGAATACATCTCATATTTTCAGGTGGACAATCCGCTGGTGTCGGTGGTTAATCCGCTGTTCATCGGGTTGCATGCGCTGGAAAGTTCAGAAATGAGCGCGCTTATGCTGGCCAAAACCGGACCGTTTGAAAAATTGGGCAATTTCTGCGTCAGCAACGGCAGACTGGAAATTATCGAATACAGTGATTTGCCGGATAATTTGGCGGAGGAACGCAATCCTGATGGTTCACTGCGCTTTATTGCCGGAAGCCCGGCGATTCATGTCATCAGCCGGACGTTTGTTGAACAATTGACCGGCGGCGGGGCGTTACGCTTGCCATGGCATCGCGCGGATAAAAAAATTCCGTATGTGGACGAGCAAGGCGATTTGATTTCGCCGGAAGCGCCCAACGGCGTAAAACTTGAATCGTTTATTTTTGACGCGTTGACTCTGGCGAGAAAAACCATGGTGTTGGAAGGGGCGCGTGAAGAACAGTTTGCGCCCACCAAAAATAAAACTGGCGTTGACTCCGTGGAAAGTTGTCGGCAAATGTTGATTGAACGGGATGCCGTCCGTCTGGAACGCGCCGGAGTGAAAGTTCCGCGCGACGCGGAAGGCCGCCCCGCGATTAACATTGAAATTTCGCCGCTGGCGGTGCTGGACGATGAAGATGCGGTTACTTATTGCAAGGCAAATAACATTACAGATTTAACCGGACGCAAAGATGAGGTTTATCTGACATGAACCGGATTATTGAAATCAATATTAATGAAATTCTGGCTGACGAGCGGGGCTGTTCGGAAATGATCAATCACGCCTGCTGCCGGTCCGAAGCGCTTCAAGTTACCGGCGTTTGTTCCAATCAATCCGCCATATTCGTGATTCTGGAAAGCCGCCCGGTTGATTGTCCAAGATTATTCTACCGGCTGGCTCCGCTAAGCTCGCCGGATAAAGATGAAATCGCCGCCGCCATCAGTTCCAGATATTACAGCGGGTTCTCCACGCTCGGCAGTTTCGCCGTCGAAAACCAGTTGTGGGGACTGTTTGCCAGAACATCCGCAGAACAGTAAATAGAATATCTGAAGCAGTTTTGATTTGAGAAAGACAGTCGCAGAATAGAAACGAAAATTTAACTTTGTAGAATAAGAAAAGCGGTCGATGCAAAATATTTATATACCGGAAAACAGTATTGACTTAAAAGATGATTTGTCGGCGCACAAATCTTTGAATTACGCATACGGAATGATTGTTACCGTTACTGCTATCGTGCTGTTCGGCCTGACTATGCTCTATTCAACTTCATACGGCACGGCCGGAACGAAATTCTTCTACAGCCAGCTGCTCTGGGCGTTTGTGGGAATTTTGTGCGCCTCAGCAGTGTTCATTATTGGCCATAAACGCATGGGCGATTATAGTATTCTATTCATCTTCGGAGTGGTGCTGTTGCTGCTGATTGCCGACTTCTGTTTTCCCGCCATAAAAGGGGCGCATCGCTGGATCAGGTTTCGTGCCGGAATTCAATGGAGCATTCAACCATCGGAATTTGCTAAAATCGCGGTTGCCCTCTATCTGTCTAAATATTGTTCGGAAAATATGCGTTATTTGAACGACTTTTTGCTTCGCCGCGGCCCGATTATTCCAATTATCGTTACTTGTATGGTAATGGGTGGCGTGGCAGCGGGCAAAGATTTGGGAACAACTTTGTTGCTGGCGACGGTGACCTGGACAGTCTTTTTCGTGGCCGGCATGCGATTGCTGATTTTACTGCCGCCGGTGCTGTTGGGCGCGCCAGGATTATTTATATTGATTAAAAATTTCGACCCGGAACGTTTGTCCCGGCTGACAACGTTTCTTAATCCGGAAATTTGTCAGAAGACCGATGGTTATCAATTATGGAATTCATTGCTGGCGCTCGGATCCGGAAAATGGTTTGGCGTCGGCTTTATGGAAAGCCGGTTGAAGGCAAAATATCTGCCGGAAGCGCATACCGACTTTATCCTCTCCATCGTTGGCGAAGAACTGGGACTGATTTCGCTTTGCGGAGTAATTTTAGCCTATATGTTTTTCGCTTATTTCGCTCTGCGCATCAGCCTGAATTCCCGTTCAAGACAGGGAATGCTGCTCGGCATTGCGTTGACGGCAACCATTACTTTTCAGGCAATTATCAATATCGGAGTGGTCTCCGGCGGATTTCCAACGAAAGGCATGCCCGCGCCGTTTATCAGTTATGGCGGCAGTAATTTGCTGATGAGCCTGATTGCCGTCGGCCTGTTGTTGAATATTGCAGTAGAAACCGCATCGCCAGGTTTTAATGATGAAATATTGGCGGCCATAAGAGCCAAAATACCATTTCTCAGAAAGGGAAAATAATGCTAATACCTGCTTCAAAAAACGCTTCAAAACTTCGGCGGCTGGCGATAACCTGCGGCGGCACCGGCGGACATTTTTATCCCGGCTTGAGTATTGCCCGCGAATTTAAAAAACAACGCGGGGAAGTAATTTTGTTGCTAAGCGGAAAAAATGTCGAATTCCAGGCCGCTATTGCCGAAAAATTTGGCATCACCGCCGTCAGATTGCGCTCCATGCCCAATCCGAAAAATATTAAAACCACCATTCAATTTATCCTCGGAACTATTTCCGGAACCATATCGTCATACATTAAACTTAAAAGTTTTCATGCCGATGCCGTGCTTGGCATGGGCAGTTTTGCCTCCATGCCTCCCGCCATTGCCGCCAGAATTCTCCGGATTCCACTGTTTTTGCACGATGGCAATGCGCGTATCGGCAAAGCCAATCGCATTCTCAGCCGCTGGGCGCGACATCTCAGCACGGCTTTTCCGGCGGTAAATCTGGAAACGTCTAAATGTCCATGCGAATGCACTGGCATGCCGTTGCGCCCGGAAATCCTCGGCAGCGAACTAAGCAAATCTAAAGCAATTGCCATGCTGAATGAAAAATTCGGTTCTAACTTGAATCATAAACTCCCGACCATGCTTATTTTCGGCGGCAGCCAAGGGGCACAAATATTCAATGAAATATTCCCGAACGCGTTGAAAAAATTCCAGAAATGCAAATTTCAAGTCATTCACCTGAGCGGAGAAGGCAAGTTTGACGCCTTGAAAGCAGTTTATGAGAATGTCTCGTTTCCAGTATTGGCGTTGCCGTCGGCCGCTGAAATGGATTTATTCTATCAAGCTGCGGATGTCGTAGTCTGCCGCTCCGGCGGCAGCACTGTCGCCGAACTGACGCTGTTTGGCAAATTCTCCTTCCTGATTCCATATCCGTTCGCCGCAGAAAAACATCAGGATGACAATGCGCGTTTTCTCGCCGCTTCCGGCGCCGCGGAAATCATTGATAACGCTGATTGCACCCCGGAAAGAATCAAAAAAATTATTGAAAAATGGCTGAATAATCCAGAAAAATACGCCGACTTGGGCGCGAAAGCGAAAGCCCTGGCAATGCCGGACGCCGCCGACGCAATTACCTGGAAAATCATCCGGATGATTTTATAAAAAGCCGCGAAACAGAGAATTAACCCTAGTCAGCGAAAGAGGTTTATCATGTGCAAACGAATTATTGCCGGCATCATTGCCGCAGTAATACTGCTGTTTCTCCTGCTGCGCTTCACCTCCTGCTAAAAAATAAATCCCGCGAAGCTGAAGTAAATATTTTCTCCGCAACGTTAGTCGCCAGTTTGCAAATAAATTAATATTTCCTGTCTGTTTGGCATTTTTCTTATTTTTTTAGCAGACAACAATGTAATTTAGGCGTAAGATAAGAAGAATTTAGATTTCGTATCATGACATTAGCTGAAATAATGTAATGAAAATTGAGGAAACAGGCGTATGTTAGCCCGGGAAGTAGAACAAATTAAAGATATCATTGTAAAGGATTATCATCCGGACAAAATAATATTATTTGGTTCCTACGCTCGTGGTGATAATACGCCGGATAGTGATATTGATCTTTTAGTTTTGTCTGACCGGGAAGAAAATCTTCCCAGACCAAAAAGAGGTTTGGCTGTGCGACTGAAGCTGGCTGGCATTCATACTCCGATGGATCTTTTATTCTTAAGTCATTCTGAGTATTCCAAATATCAGGGAGTCAGGCAATCATTTAATGCCACTATTGCGGTGATTTATGGACAATGAACTTATTGAAGTGGTGAATAACTGGATGAAAAAAAGCTGAATCAGATATCATCGCCGCCAAAATTCTTTTAGCCTCAAATGAAGGTTATAAACCTTATGATGCGATTTGTTTCCATTGCCAACAGGCAACAGAGAAATATTTAAAAGGCTATTTAATCTATCTTGATGTTATGTTCACCAAAACGCATAATTTAGGCGCATTAATTGATATGGGTTCAAAAAAGGACCCTGACCTTAAATCATTTCTACCAGTCGATGCTCTTTCCGCGTACGGAGTTGACATTCGGTATCCGGATGATTTTATAGCAAGCCGCGAAACGGAGAATTAACCCTATTCAGCGAAAGAGGTTTATCATGTGCAAACGAATTACAGAGCTCAACACTTGAGCAGAAGCATGGGTTCAATTGAACGCTTGTTTTTCTGTGATTCAACAGGTAGTTAGTTTTATTATCCCGACGGGATAACACGTTTATAGAATAAACCGGCAAAAAATCTGCGACCACGCAGAGGTCGAACATTATATTTTTGTTGGGCTATAAACGTGTGACACCTCCGGCGTCAGTTTCTTTATCCTCTGAGCACATGACTCGCTTGCGTGAAAATCTTTTTCCCGGGATTTGAAGATGCGACTAAACTTTCTAAACTATGAGCGAACTCAACTCAAAAAAGTTACCGGTGCGCCTCGTTTTTATGAATTTGTCTGAACCTGACCGGCTTCGCTGGAACTTCTGACGCGAAGCGTCTTTGGACTGCGGCGCTCCTGTGCCGCTTTGGTTTTTTCCCTATTTCTGCTTAATCTCAGACAGGAGTGTCTGAGTTACATTGAAACAACAAATTAGAATTGAATTCGCCTCAAGCTAAAATCCATCAGGTTATGTGTTCAGATCCTGTAAAAATGGTCTATGTTTTAACAGACTGGTCTTTATGCGAACGCAAAAACAGGCGTTCAATTAAACCCTTTTACTGAGCTCTGGAGCAAGATGCCTATTAGCTCTGAGCTTCCAGTAATTGCATGTTAAGTTTATTTATGTTAATTATAAGGTGATTTATGCTAAAGAAATTTATATTTTGTGCAGTATAGTTATAATATGTCTTTAAGTTATTTATGTTAAATCAAACATTATCAGGAGTTGTCATGAAACGAATCGTTGCAATTTACAGCGGCAAAGGTGAAGTCAGCACCCGTGAAGAAGAATTGGCGGAACTCAAGGAAAATGAAGTACAAATCAAAGTTCATGCGTCTTTAATGAGCCCGGGAACCGAAATCGCCAGCATCAACGGTCTTCGCAAGACTCCGGACACCGCGCCTGACCGCATTTTCGGTTATTCCAACGCCGGAGAAATTATTGCGGTAAAAGGCAATGTGAAAGATTTGAAAGTCGGAATGCGAGTTGCGGCCATGGGAACCGTTGGCGCACATCATGCTAATTACGCCAACGTTCCGGTAAATATGGTAGTTCCAATCCCGGATTGCATTACCTATGAACAGGCGGTTTATGCCTGTCTTGGAGCTACATCTTTGCAAGCAGTCCGGAGAACGACACCGGAACTCGGAGAATACGGCATGGTGCTGGGGCTGGGAATTGTCGGCAATCTGGCGGCGCAACTGTCTCAACTCAGCGGTGCGCGAGTGATTGGCTGGGAAGGATTTGCCGCCAGAATCAAAATGGCGAAAAAATGTGGAATCAAGAAAATTGTCAGTTTCAAGACACAAAACCCGGTTGAAGAAACCAAGGCTTTTTGTGCGCCATACGGGGCAGATTTCGCGATTATGGCGTTCGGCGGCGAAGCCACGGAAGCGTTTGAATCGGTTAAGTCCTGCATGAAAGTTTCTGCTGATACTCATGCGATGGGCAGAATCGTTCTGGTCGGCGGATGCAAAATTAATGTTGGCGGCGGCGCTTATTCCGGCAATCTGGACATCAAAGCCGCCTCAAGAACCGGCGCCGGTTACAAAGATCTGGAATATGAATACGGCAAAGATTATCCGGCGGCATTCGTACAATTTACCACTCAGCGCAATTTGCGGGAAATAATTCAGTTAATCGCGGAAAAACGACTGCTTGTCGATCCAATGACCACACATTGCATACCGCTGGAAGAAGTTGGAAAAGCGGCGGAACTTTTGATTCAGCATCCAGATAAAGCCATGGGCATTGTGCTGAAAATGTCTCATTAAGTCGACAAAACGGTATAAAGTTTCATTCAGGAGGTCTCATGAACACATTAAAACAAATTATGCTGATTGCGGCTTTGGCGGCCGGAATCACCGCGTTTGCCGAGGTAAAGCTGGAAGTAAACGGCAACGAGTGGAAAGTTTCCGCCGCCAATTATTCCGCAACGTCAAAGCGGGGCTACATCAACAGTTTAATCGTTGACGGTAAAGAATTTCTGGCGCAGGAAAAAATTCCCGGCGGAAGTTATCTTTGCGCGAAAGAAATGCCGACGCTGACCGACTTGAAGCAGGAACAGGGCAATATTATCAGCGGCAACTGTTCGCTGGGAAAACTCACTTATACGTTCAGTGATAATGATATTTCCTTTAGTTATGAAAACACTTCTGCCGGTAGAGTCGTTTATTATTTTATCCTTAATCCGGAAATTAAAAGCGTTGTTATAAATAACACAACCCGGCAGGAAATTCCGCTTAAACAATCGGGTTCCAGCTTCAAATGGATTCAAGGAAAGATAGCGCTGGACTTCAGCGCCGACGCTAGAACGTGGGGACCGTGGAAAGGTTTTCAAGTATGGGAAATGGTTGTTCCCGCAGGCAAAACGCAAACCGCCAGAATTATTGTGGAGAAGAATATGGAGAATATTAAATCAATTGAGGTAACTAAAAATACTAATCAATGCGCTGAATTTGATTATTCCGCCATTGAAAAAAGCGGACAGATTCCGCTTTGCATGATTGGTGACAGCATCACGTGGGCGGAAAAAGGTGACTGGTGGCGCAAAGAGTTAATTAAACGCGTTCCGAATCTGGCGTTTGTCGGCACTCACTCTGCGATGTTTGGTTACAGCCATTCCGGAGAAGGCGGCAACAGCACAGAAAAAGTGCTTGGCCGGATGAAATACATTCCCGACTGTCCGTATTACAATCTGTTGATTGGAACTAACAACAACGGCGTTAAAAAAGCGGAACTTATCGAAGGAAAATCCCAGGAAACTGCGGAAAACATCACAAAAATCGTCAACGGACTGCTGGCAAAAAAAGGCGTCCGGAAAGTATTTCTTTCCTCAATTATGCCCTGCTCCACCGATAATCCGTTCCGTGACCAGTGCAACAGCGCCACCAATAAGATATTGCGGGAAAAATTTGCCACGGCTTTCCCTGAAGGCAAAGTTGTCTGGGTGGAATATGAAATTCCAGTTCGTCAGGTTGCCGGTTGGGAAAAGAAAATTTTTCTGCATCCGAATGAAGAAGGTTATGCTTTAATCGCGGACATTACCGCTGCGGCAATCAAAGCGGAATTCAAGCTGAAACCGGGAACTGAATCTGTTCGTCCGGAAAATACCGGCGTCCGGGTGGTGAACCTGATGGGAGAAAATAATCTCACCGTTTGTCCGGTTATCGCTGGCTGGTATATTTTGTCCTGCAAAGTGGATGTTGTTACCGGTAAAAATCCGGAAATTATTCTGGCAAGCCGGACCGGCGGAAAAAACACCTTCAAACAGGTTATTCCGGTCAAAGCCGTTGCCGGAGAAACTATCAGCGCGAATGTTTTCACCAACTATGAAGGTTACGGTTACACCCGTGATTTTCTGACGCTGAAAACAGACGGCTGCACAGTTTCAAACGTATTGCTGGAAAAAATGCGCCCGTCAAAACAGGCGTCAGTTTACGGCAAAGATTCTTATATTGATACAGTGTCGCCGGTTTCAAAAGGCGAACTTTTAGAGTATTCAAAATAAATTACAGCAGAGGTTAATTATGGCATTCAAGCTTGGACTCGTTGGATTATGCACATCGCACCCGGAAGGCTGGGTTCCAATCATCAAACAAATGACCGCGGAAGGCATCGTTGATGTCGAAGTCGTCGCCGCATGGGATTCCGGAGAAACCCGCCCCGCCGGTTTTGCTGCGGAATTCTGCAAAAAATTCGACATCCCGCACGCTCTGGAAAAGATGGAAGATATGCTTCCACTCGTTGACGGCGTTATTGTTCACACCACGAACTGGGATCGCCATATTGAACAAGGCAGACCGTTTGTGGATGCTGGAAAGGCGGTACTCATGGACAAACCGATTATCGGCAACTTGAAAGATGCCAATATTTTTCTGGACTGGATGAAGCAGGGTAAACGTGTTACTGGCGGCTCCAGCCTGCGTTTTTGCCAAGAAGTTCAGGATTTTCTGGCAAAACCCGTCGCCGAACGCGGAGAAGTTCACACGGCTTACGCCGCCATCGGAGTTGATGATTTCAATTATGGAATTCATGCTTATTCCATTATCTGCGGCCTGATGGGACCGGGAATACAGTCGGCTCAATATCTTGGCTCCAGCAAACAGAAACAAATCATGTTGCAATGGAACGACGGCAGAATTGTGCTTCTGACCATTGGCAAAAGCGCCTGGTTGCCGTTCAATGTAACTGCGGTTACCGATAAAAACGTTTTCCAGATTTCCGTCGACAATTCCCGCATCTACCGCAGTCTGCTGGAAGCGGAACTTCCATATCTTTCCGGAAAAACTGAGGTAAAACCGTTGAGTATCGAAAATATTCTTGAACCGGAACTGGCGGCGCTGGCGGCAAGAACCTCCTGGCTGAACAACGGACAGAAAGTATTTATTACCGATCTGCGTCAGGACGATTCCGGTTATGACGGCGACCAGTTTGCGAGAGAATATCGTCGCGCCCGGCTCGGATGAAAAAATAATAAGAGGGAAACAGAGTTCGGGAGTCTGAATTAATCCGGAACTGTGCGGATAACACAACTTGACGGCGGGAAAAAATTTCCCGCCGTTTTTCGTTATGGTTTTTAG
>JBAYVM010000073.1:0-9757 GCA_041674645.1 Victivallaceae bacterium
CGGCTGGCCTTCGCATTGTTTTAGCGGCGTTGCCAGCTTGAGAGAGTTTATTGCCGGAAAAATTTAGTTTTTTGCTTTATCCCTGAGCCGGAGTTTGAATTCCGCCAGCGCACTGTAGAGATTGGGAACGACAAATGAGGACACCAGAACTACCAGCATTCCGCCGAATGATGGAATTGCCATTGGAATCATAATGTCAGAACCGCGACCGGTTGAAGTCAGCACCGGCAGCAATGCCAAAATCGTAGTTGCCGAGGTCATCAGGCATGGCCGGATCCGGCGAGCTGCGCCGAGTACAGTCGCTGCTCTTATTTTATCGATTGACGAAATATCTTCGGTTTTAAATTGCTGGTCAAGATATGTGGTTATTACGACACCATCGTCTGATGCAATACCGAAAAGCGCAAGAAATCCCACCCAGATGGCAACACTCAGGTTAATCTCGTGAACTTGAAATAAGTCACGCATGCTTTGCCCCATTACAGAAAAATTCATGAACCATTCCTGTCCATAGAGCCAGATGAGAATAAATCCGCCCGACCACGCCACGGCAATAGTTGAGAATACCAGAGCGGTAACAGGAATTGATTTGAATTGAAAATACAGAATCATAAAAATCAGGAATAATGCCAGCGGCAGCACGATTGAAAGCGTTTTCTGAGCGCGCAACTGATTTTCGTAATTGCCGGCAAAGGAATAGCTTACGCCTTCCGGGAAAGTCAGTTCGCCGGATTTAATTTTGGCTTTAAGATAAGCTTGAGCTTGTTCGACAACATCAACTTCCGCATAACCCGGTTTTTTGTCGAAAAGAACATAACCCGTCAGAAAAGTATCTTCGCTTTTAATCATTTGCGGGCCGCGGGTAAATTTTATTTCCGCAAGCTGATCCAACGGTATTTGCTGTCCATTTGGCGCTGCCACCAGAATTTTTCCCAGCGTATCAATCTGATCGCGCAGTTCACGCATATAACGGACGCGCACCGGGTAACGTTCGCGACCTTCGACGGTTGTTGTCAGTTTTTTTCCGCCAATCGCAACTTCAATCACATTTTGAACATCCTGCACCGCAATGCCATAGCGGGCTATTTTTTCGCGGTTAATCATTATTTCCAGGTATGGTTTGCCAACAATCCGGTCGGCAAAAACTGTTGACGACTCGACGGAGGGAACCTCTTTTAAAAACTTCTCTATTTCCAGACCGACGGTTTCGATAGATTTCAGGTCGGGACCTTTTATTTTCACGCCCATTGGTGCGCGCATTCCGCTTTGGAGCATTACCACGCGAGCGGCAATCGGCTGTAATTTCGGCGCTGAGGTGGAGCCGGTTATTTCTGCGGCAATAATAATTTCATTCCAAATGTCATCGGGTTTTTGAATGCCGCGCCAGGCAGTTCTGCCCGGGTTGAGCTCTGTGACCAGCGGCGGTCGCCAGAGCCGGAATGGAACTCCGAACGGATCTGGGATTAATTTTCCTTGTTGATTACGCAAATATTTTCCCGTCACGTAATACGGTTTTCCATCCGGCGCGTTTACTGGATTTCCCTGTTCATTACGGAATAAATCTTTTTGATTTTCAGCGTATTTGTATTGAAGGCGGTTGCCTGCCTGGTCGATGAGAAATTCAGATTTGTAATTGATGACGGTTTCAATCATTGAGATTGGAGCCGGATCAAGCGGAGTTTCCGCCCGGCCGACCTTGCCTACTGCCATTTCCACTTCCGGTATGGCGCTGATTGCCATATCCTGCTTTTTCAGCACATCCGCCGCTTCGCCGATGGATGCGTGTGGCATGGTTGTGGGCATGAACAGGTACGAACCTTCATCCAGATTCGGCATAAATTCTCTGCCCAGTCCGGGAAACTTGTGAGACATAGCCGCATAAACACTGTTTGATTTTACCGCTGTCGGCAACCAGCCGAAAATCCGGTCGAATCCGAGCCAGACGGACAGACCGAAAATGACAATGGTTACCGGCAGGCAGAAAAATATCAGCTTATGTCTCAAACTCCATCTTAACAGCGGAACATAGATTAGCCGGTAAAGCCAGAAAAAAACCATCAAGGCGGTTATCGGTATCGCAATGACCGTGAAATTTTTAAAGAATCCGGCTCCAGGGCCAAGCGGAGACCAATCGTTAGTCAGGAAAATCATAACGATCAAAATCACCACGATATTAATCAAAATGAACAGATATTTCTGAATCGTTCCCGGTATGTTTTTTTCAAATAAATGATATATGGCGAAAGAAGTCATAATTGCTCCTGCCCACCAGAAAGTCATTATTCCGAGAACAATCCCGGCAGCCGCCATGAGAATCAATACTCCGCGCTTCATTTTTTCAGATTTTATATTAATCGAAAACAAAATATGCGCCAAAGGTGGAATGATTGTCAGCGCTACGATTATAGAACCAGCCAGAGCAAAAGTTTTGGTAAATGCCAGCGGTCGGAATAATTTTCCTTCTGCTCCAATCATGGTAAAAACCGGAAGGAAGCTGACCACAGTGGTCATGACGGCGGTTATTATCGCGCTTCCCACTTCGCTGGTCGCATTGTAGATGGCATTGAATGAACTCTCGCCCGGTTTGAGCCGGTCAAGATGTTTGATAATATTCTCACATACGATAATTCCCATATCCACGACTGTGCCAATGGCAATTGCGATGCCGGAGAGAGCCACAATATTGGCGTCCACCCCGAATATTTTCATGGCGATAAAGCAGATTAAAACCGCCATTGGCAGCGTTATTGAGATTATAATTGAACTTCTCAAGTGCATCAACATCATCAGGATGACAATGATGGTAATCAATATTTCTTCCACCAGCGCCTGATTCAGCGTGCCGAGCGTTTCATAAATAAGTTTTGTCCGGTCATAAAACGGAACTATTGTAACTTTGCTCAATGTCGCCCAGGGCGGATGGACTTCACTCGCGTTATTTCTGAAAAATTTAATCCAGTCCGTCTGGTTCAATTCGCCATCGCTGGCAAAAGCTTTGAACCCATGCGCCTTGGCAAATTCCCCGACTTGATCTTTGGTTGTTTTTGAATAGTCAATAAATACTTTTGCCGGGAGTCCGGGAGAAATTTCCGCGATTTTCTCCTTGAGGCGTTTGATTGCGGCAAGCGGATTTTCGCCATATCTGACAACGGCAACCCCGCCGACCGCCTCCACTCCATCTTTGTCCAGCATTCCGCGCCGGAGTGCCGGGCCACGGACAACTTTGGCGACATTTTTTATATATATCGGAGTATTGTTTGAAACCTTAACGACAGTTTGCTCAATATCCTTGAGGCTTTTAATGAAGCCCAGACCGCGAATTACATATTCCACCCGGTTGACTTCAATCGTCCTAGCGCCGACATCTACATTTGACTTTCTCACTGCGTTAAAAACATCTTCAAGTTTTACATCATAAGCTCTCAGGGCATCAGGCAGCACATCAATCTGATATTCCTGCACAAATCCTCCAACCGAAGCGACCTCGCTGACTCCGTCCACTCCCGTCAGCGCATAGCGCACATACCAGTCTTGAGTTGTGCGCAACTCATCCAAATCCCAGCCGCCGGTGACTTTGCCGTTTTCATCCCGTCCTTCCAATGTGTACCAGAAAACCTGGCCTAATCCCGTGGCGTCCGGTCCCAACATCGGCTGAACATTTTCGGGCAACGTTCCGGCAGGAATACTGTTTAATTTTTCCAGCGCTCTGGAACGCGACCAGTAGAAATCAATGTTTTCCTTGAAAATGATAAAAATAGTGGAAAATCCGAACATGGAATAAGTGCGGATGGTTTTTACTCCAGGCAGACCAAGCAATGAAACAGTCAGCGGATAGGAAATCTGGTCTTCAATATCCTGCGGCGATCTGCCCGGCCACTCGGTGAACACAATCTGCTGATTTTCCCCGATGTCAGGAATCGCATCGACCGGAACCGGGTCGCGTGGCAAACTTTTAATATTCCAGTCGAATGGCGCCACCATTACTGCCCAGACAATAACAAATGCTACAACAATGCCAACTACCAGTTTATTTTTTAAGCAAAAGAAGATTATTTTATCCAACAAGGCACTGGGAACGGGAACATTCTCTTCCTTATCCGTATTTTTTATTTCATTTTTCATTTTGCGATTTCTTCCATTTTTTCACCGCATTTCAACATTACTTTTCCGAAATATGGATTCTCTATTCCAGCATTATCCTGCAGCCAGTATGCGCCTTTATTGTCGAAAGCCATCGGACAATGGAAACGGTAAATTGCCGGAGTTCCCGCCGTTCCGAATTGTTTAGTCAGACGATAAACCGTGGCGGAAAGGTTGGAGAATTGAGCGCGTGCTTGAGTAATATCCGCCGCTTCGGCAATGCTGGCAATTGCGGTTTGACTCTCTGCTTTCAACTCGTGCCAGTTTTTTGTTGCATCCGGGGACAACCCCATGCCGTGCATTTTTTCCAGCAATAAATTCAATTCGCCAGCCGTTGCTTTGGCCGTGGAAAAATCATCATTGACGAATGTTTTCTGGAGCTTAAAGTAAGCGGAATAAACCGTTTGCAGGTCTTTTTTAAACATTTCAGAAATTTTTACTTGTGGCAGCTTTGACGGGATATTGGAATCAGTATTAGCTGGTTTGAGAGGTTCTCCCATCATGCTGGGTTTGGCCTGAATTTGTAAAGCGCTGTCAATTTTGAAATTACCGTTGACCACGACATTTTCGCCTGCCTTCAAGCCTGCTTTGACAATATAATAATTTCCGGCGCGAGGGCCAAGCACAACTTCCTGACCATAAAAATGTCCGGGTTTGTCGTTGATATAAACCACTGCACGATTGCCGGTTATCAGCGGCGCGGAAGCCGGAATTACTAGCGGCAGTTCGTTTTCTTCCGCTTTTTCATAACCCAGCGCCGAGGCTTTTACCAGCGGCATGCCGCAGATATCGCATTTGCCCGGTTTGTCCTTGATTATTTCTGGATGCATCGGACTAATCCATTTATCCGCCAGCTCGGGATCTATGACTTTTCCGCCCATGGATATGTTCGAATAAACCATAGCGGTGACAAACATGTTGGGTTTGAGTTTACCGTCCGGATTGGCGGCGTCCACCCGCAACATCACCGTCCGGGTGGCTTTATCCAGAAACGGGTCGATAAATGATATTCTGCCTTCAAATTTTTCTCCGGGGTAGGATTCAGTGGTAAATTCAACTTTCTGTCCGTAACGCAACCAGGAGATATCTGACTCATAAGCTTCAAGTTTTATCCATACCCGCGACAGGTCGGCGATGGTAAAAAGGCGGTCTCCGGTTTTGAGATATTCGCCTTCAAAGGCGTTTTTGTGAATTACAATCCCGGAAATTGGAGCATACAAGGTGATTAAATCAACGCTCTGTCCGGTCTTTAAAATCGTTTCAATATTTTTCTCTGTCAATCCCCACAATTTTAATTTTTTGATTACTGAGTTCATGATATCCTGCTCATTCAGGGAATCCAGAGGCAGAGCAAACTTTTTGTCTGTTTCGAGAGGACGCATTTGCTTTAACGCTTTTTCTGATTGCAACAACTCTTTCTGCGCCACATATAGTTCCGGGCTGTAATATCCGACCATGTGGTCGCCTTTGCGCACTGAAATTCCGGTGTAATTAACATAAAGAACGTCAATCCTTCCCGGCATTCTGGCGGTAATGTAAGCCATTTTGGATTCGTCATAATCCACTGTTCCCACCATCCGGATTACTTTTTTCACCGCTTTCCGCTCAACCGGTGCTGTCTCCACTTCCGCCAGTTTTTCCGCTGCCGGGGATAATTGCAGACCGGAAGTGTTATTTGAGCCGTTTCCCGTCTGATGGGATTTTACAGGAATCAAGTCCATGAAGCAAATCGGGCATTTTCCGGGTTTCGGTTGCTTGACTTGAGGATGCATTGAACAGGTCCACAAGGTTGCGGCGTTTTCTTTTTTTTCCGTCGAAGCGTTTGAGATTGGCAATTTCAGCGCTGAGGAGGCTGGCAACTGGCGTCCGACAATAATTCCCAATGCCAAAGCCACGACAAGCGAAATTGCCCCAATCCAATATCCTTTTTGTCCCATATTTTTACCTTTTTTCTGCTATGGGTTTACTTTAAATACTTCGAGTGTCATTGTTTGAAGCACTGGAAGAAAATGCCTTAACATCCAATTCTACATTCTCTTTGGAGGATGTTTGTTCATTTCTCTTCAGCTGAGCTTTAATCATACTGATTGCATCAGATATTTCCTGGATTTCCTTGATGGCTGAATTAACTTCCGCATAATCATCATATCCTTTTGATATAGCATAGGCTTTAACCCATAGCTTCATGATTGGTCGCTGTATATGATAGAGAAAAACCAGATACAGGACAACATATGTAAGAAAACCCAGAACAATTACATGCCAGCTATGTTCTATAATTAATCCCCTGATTGTATGACCAGGATGCGCATTGAATTGAAACATTGCATAAATTCCCATGGCAACAGCAGTTAAAATCGCAGAGGCAACGGCAACGTAAGAGGCCAGCGATATTTGGAATTTCTTTTTTTTCACAATGATACCTTTCTCTTGATTTAAAACAATAACGCAAATCAGAGTCTTTGCAATATCTCCAAATAATAAAAGTAATTATTTGGAGATATTATTCTAACGTTTATATTTTGCAACTAATGACATGTTGCAGAATGTGTGTCCTCTGTATTTTTTTTGTCGTCTTTTGCTTTTTCAAGAACTACGCCGGATTTTTCCAGTTTGTCAATATATTTTTCCGGATCTTTTTTTAACGTTTCCAGGCATTCTGCACAGCAAACATATATTCTCTTCCCTTTGTAATCATGATAGAGCTTTTTATTGATTGCTCCGCCCATGACCGGGCATGTTGTCTGGATATTGGTTTTCTGCGAATGATTCATATGCAAAGATTCATTCGCCCTGAGCGTATTAATTCCAGTAAATACTAGTGCTGCAAGTAGTGCTATTAATATTTTTGATTTCATTTGTTAAGCCTTTTGGTTAATGTTTTTGTTTTAAACGTCTACACAGTTTCTTGCGTTTATAATTTTTCCCTTTGGTTTTGCGGACAAACCCACCGCATTAATTTATTAATTCAAAATTGCCGACATTTTTTAGTTCTAATTACCCCCTTTTGGGTTAAACGGTTGTTTTTGTAGTTCCAATCCGGTCAGTTCTTCCAGCCGGGCTGCCACTTTAGCGTATTCAACCAGGCTGCCCGCATGTAGAAGTTCAATTTTAAGCAGCGTCTGTTGAGAGTCCAGAAAATTCGGATAGTCGGCAATGCCGGAAACATAGGCATACTGGATTGAATTAAGTGATTTTTCTGCTATTGGAATAAGTCTGCGGTAAAGTTCTATTTTTCTTTGAGCATCCCTCAGCATGAACAAGCTTCGTTCCAGTTCAGAAAACAAAAAATTAATTTTATCTTGCTTTTTCAGTAACAGGCTTTGACGTTTTGCTTCCGCTTCGCGTCTTTCCGCTTCGTACTTATTGAAAAAAATCGGCAGGTTAATTGAAACAAGAGCAATTATTGCATCTTGGCCGTTGTCTGACACATTTCCCGATCCGTTTCCGGTTTCGATATATTCGATGCCAAAAGTCGTATCGGGAATGTACCTTCTTCGTGCAATAGCTATCTTTTTTTCTTCGACAGTTGCGAGATGGGCAAGGTTTTCAACGGCAGGATTTGCCATGACCTTTTCCCGAAGAACTTTTTCATTCAAAGGTTTTAGATATTCCAAATTAATTTTCTGCGGATAATGAATAAATTTGTCAGTGGCTCTATTCAACACATAATTCAGTTTAGCCTGTAGCGGGCGTCTGTAGTCTGCCAGGGAAACTGTCATTTCAGCATACTTCTCTACATCAATCTGAAGCTTCAGATAATCAGTGTACTTAAAAGAGTCCGCTTCATATTTATTTTTGATAATATTAAGCGTTTCCCTAAACAGACTCAAGTTTTTGTTGACGATTGCAATTGACCTGCCCAGATAATAATAATCATAATATGATTCCTTGACAGCATAAAAAAGCTTGAGTCTTTCCGTTTCATAGTCTTGCCTTTTACTTTCCGCTCTTTCAAAGGCCGCTTCTCCACGAAGGCGTAAAGTTCCATACCATGGAAATGTCTGTAACAATCCGAACTTATTGCGCTGAGGACCTACTTTAGTTTCAACTGGTTGGATGAAGTAACCATATGTAAATTTTGGATCCGGTAGCGATTGATCCTGGGTAATTTCTTCGAGGGAACTCTTCCAGGCTTCAAATGCCGATTTTAACCCCGGATTGGAAAACGCGGCATAGATCAGAAACTTCTCAAGGCTTGAATCGTTGTCAAGGCATGGCAGGGACAGTGTTGGCTTTTGCGAATAATCCTTGCTTATGTTGTCAACGTTATGCCATGCCTGTTTCTCGGGCAATGTTGAACAGCCGGTCAGCAAAAAAATGAGCGAACCGGCAATTAGCAGATAATATTTTTTAATAAAAGCTTTCAAAATAACAATTCCTTTCTGTTTAATAAACATTATTAGTCTCAATATTTACATTAATTTGGCTTTACATTAGTTAAAGACGTAATGAAGTTTAAAAATGTTACTCTTATAGTTTATAAAAATAATAAAAATTTATTGATTGAAAAAAAAGATACAGTAATTAGATTATTAGACGGTTTTCAGTTGAAACTAACTGCAATAAAAATTATGCTCTGGCGTAACATTTTCATTCACTGTGTCGTCTTTAGGAGTTGAATGCTTGAATCAAATGGATAAAATGATTGATTTGGAAAAGACTTTACAAGCCGCCAGATGCTTGAATGCAAAAGCAATGGCGACGCTGTGTGAATACTATTATTATAAAATTCTGAAATTCATGTATTATCGGGTCGGACAGAACGATGCGGAGGATATTACCAGTGAAGTGTTCATGAAAGTGATGCGCTCAATTGAGTCTCAAAGCGGGAATTTTGAAGCATGGCTCTATCGAATTGCCCGCAACACAATTATTGATAAGGCCAGATATCGCAACGCCAGGCCGGAGATTGAACTGAAGCTGGAATACGATGAGGACATTGACGAAAACAAAAATATGGAAAAGCAAATCGGCTCAATGTTGGATGTTGAGTTTGCGCTTGGCAAGATTAATGATGAATATCGAGAATTGTTAGTCATGAAATTTATTCAGGGATTGAGTAATGATGAAATCGCGGAAATAACCGGAAGAAGCCAGGGAGCCATAAGGATTATGCAATTCAGAGCATTAAAAAGTATGCGTGCCGTTTTGAAAAATGGAGATGACCACAATGTCTGATATTGAAAAAAATCTGGACTTATGCATTGAAAAACGTCGGCTGGAAAATATATCTATCGACGAGGTATTAAAAGATTATCCTCAGCACGCCGGAGAATTGCGTCCATTGCTTGAATTGACAGATAAGCTTAATGCATTGCCTGCCCCGACACCTTCTGTTGAAATGTTGTTGCAGAGAATAGCAGAGCTTTCATTGAATAAAGAGCGACCGGCGCATCGCGAGAAAAAGTGGCGAGCCATGACGAATGTAATGCTTAGAGTCGCTGCGGTTGTTGTTTTAATTTTATCTATTGGCATCGGCTCTGCCTATGCATCCACGGATGCTTTGCCCGGAGACTTGCTTTACCCGCTGAAACGCCTCACGGAAAAAGTTCGGTTTATATTGACAATCACCAACCGTAACAAAGCTGAACTAAGGCTTGTTTTTTCTGACAAA